>CAZAIZ010000102.1:0-4575 GCA_964485275.1 uncultured Pedosphaera sp. | reverse complement strand
AGAGGCACGGTGTAATAGGCTACTGAGGGGATTCCTGAATCTTTTAACAATGCCTGAAGGGAATCCCGATCCTCAGAAAGAATCGTGTACTGCGCGTACACTGAAGTAGACCCTTCGGCAATAGAGGGAACCGTTACCTCGAGTCCATCCATCTTGGAGATCAAGCTGCTGTACCGGTCCCCAATCTCTTGTCGCTGATTAACTTCTTCAGGAAACAATTCAAAAGTCGCAAGTAAGGCAGCCGCTTGAATGGTATCCAGTCTGCCATTCACTCCCAGCACAGGATGGTGATGCTTGCGTTCCTGCCCATGAACCCTAATCCATCGAAATTTTTCGGCCAATTCATCGTCATCGGTGAAGAGCGCCCCTCCATCCCCAAAACCACCCAAAGGCTTCGAGGGAAAGAATGATGTGCTCCCAATCGTTGAAAGCGCGCAGGACTTGCGCCCACGATAGGTCGCTCCAAAACTTTGCGCAGCATCCTCAATGACAGGCAAATTGTGCCGATCAGCAATTTGATTGATCGGGGTCATATCTGCAGTCTGGCCATATATCCCAACGGGCATAATTGCCTTGGTATTACCTGTAATGGCGTCTTCCAGGAGTTCGGGATTCATGTTCCATGTCTTGATATCAACATCAACAAAAACCGGCGTAGCTCCTGTCAGCACAATCACTTCTGCAGTTGAAATCCAGGTATAAGGGACGGTGATTACTTCATCTCCTTGCCCTATATCCAGAGCCATCAGTGCAATGAGCAGCGAATCGGTTCCACTGGAAACTCCAACGCAATGTTTGACCCCTACGTATTGAGCAAGTGTCTTCTCAAGTTCCGCCACCTCTGGCCCCAAAATAAATTGCCCATGATCCAGCACTGTCGCCATGCGCTGATCAACCTTCTCCCGAACGCGTTTCAGTCTCGTTTTAAGATCAATAAAGTTCATCAGGACTCTCCCCGCTTATAGTCTTGGTAAGACCTCTTCCCGGAAGCCAATTCTTCTGGCAGAGGATTTTCCTCACTCAAATCAAGGCAACACACCTTTCCGCCTTCAAGTTGATAACGCAGCTTTGACTCAGGACAGATAGCATTACCTTCGTCATCGAAATTAAGCTTGTGCCCATGGCGACTCATCCATCCACTTTGAATCGCCGGCACCCCGAGCATCATGGCATAATCAGGAACATCACTCCGTATAACCGCTCCGGCCCCCACAAACGCATAACGACCGATTGTGACCCCACAAATCACCGTGGCGTTCGCTCCAATTGTTGCCCCCCGGCGTATCCATGTTTTCTCATAGAGCGCTTTACGAACTACTTGTGAACGGGGATTGCTGATATTGGTAAGTACGCATGAAGGCCCAAGAAAAACATCGTCTTCAATCGTTATACCATCATACAAGGACACGTTGTTTTGCACCTTAACCCGGGTCCCCATCACCACACCTCCGGAGACAAATGTGTTTTGCCCAAGGCTGCAATCAGCTCCTATCTTGGCTCCCTCGCAAATATGGCTGAAATGCCAAACCCGTGTTCCTTCCCCAATGATGCAAGGTTGGTCAACTACTGCAGTAGGATGAATATGGTTATTTATCTCCATCAGAGCATTACGCTTTGCCCGTTTAAATCCATGGATTCCTGACAAGCCTCCAGAACCTTTAAAACCCGAACCCCACTTTCCGCATCGGTCAGCGGTTGTTGGCGACTCTCAATGCAGTGCAGGAAGTGTGCGCATTCCTTGCGCAAAGGTTCAGCATCGGGCAACTCAACCGTTTCAGTCCCCTCATTGCGCAATAGAGGTTGAGCCCCCTGAAAATCGACCCTCTGCTCGTGAAGTACGAGTTTTTCCTTTGACACATCATTGAAAACCGCCATTCGCTCAGATCCTGTTACTACCAATTTCTGCTCCTTAAAAGGATTCAGCCAGCTCACAAAAATATGTGCACGGACGCCGGATTCGAACCTAAGCACAGACATCGTTACATCAGCCAGCCCTGGTGTTAAATAGTTGCCTCCTGTACAATGGATTTCCCGTGGCATTTCTCCGGTCAGCCGTAAAATCACCGCCACATCATGAGGTGCAAAACTCCACAAGGCATTTTCTTCAGTACGTATTTTTCCAAAATTCAGCCGATGTGAATAGATGTATCGCAGTTTCCCCAACTCTCCTTTTTCGGTCATCGCTTTTAGGTGCTCCACTGCCGGATGATATTCCAACAGATGACCGACCATCAAAATCCGTCCATTTTCACGGGCTAATTGACACAAGTCTTGGCCTTCAGCAGCATTGAGAGCCAGAGGCTTCTCGACAAAAACATCCTTCCCCGCTTCCAGGGCGCAACTCGCGAGCTCAAAATGTGTTTCTGCAGGTGTAGCAATAGCAACACCCTTGATGTCTTCATTCCGGAATGCTTCTTTGAAATCTGGGGCTACATCCACTCCCGGAGCCATCTCTCGAGCTTTAGCCTGCCCGTCATCGGAAGGGTCACATACCATTTTAAGTGCACCCAATTCATATAAATTTCGAGCAAGATTCTTCCCCCAATAACCACAACCCAATAATGCAATCCCTGATGTCATTGTCGTTTTATTTTATCAGCCTTTCAATGAGAGGCATAAATTGTTTGGCACGCATTCGCAGTTTATTCAGCCGGTCCAGCCTTTCCTTTATAACCGCATACTCCTCGGGGCTATACTCCGATTTCTCTTCATCCAAAATTTCCCCAACCACCTCAAGTCGACGTTTCGCATCGTGGGCACGCACCTTAACTATCCGCTCATAGGCCGAATGCATTAAGTCCCAAAGTTCAACTTCCGCCTCAAAGAAATCCTTCCGTTCATCACGTCGCCAAACTTTTCTGATGAACCCCAAAGCCAATAACTGCCTGGTCCCTGTACTTACACTCCCTTTGCTAATCGACAGGCCCTCTCCAATTTCTGGAGCCGAAAGTGACTTGGGAGACATATAGAGAAGGCCATATATTTCCCCGACCGATCGAGGTAACCCAAACCCCTGAGCCAACCCTCCGCACATATCCACGAATTCCATTCGAGACCGGGGAACGTGCACCTGACTCTCTATATGATTATCCACTGAAGAGAAACCCACCCCACCTGCAATAAATACGCTTCGCGCCCGTCAATTCTAGTTTCTCGAACCGTTGACTCCTGAAAACAGAATGTATTTAATTTGTTCAATTTGAATTGAACTTACCGAACATTCAGAATTTAATAAATTTTACTGTTTTTGCAAGCTATTTATAACAATTCCAAATCCTCCACTGAAACCCCTATCGCGGCGGCTTGCCCAATAAAATCCAGGCGCAAGAGGGCAGTGCCGGGTCCTGAACGCTTTTCAACCCATGCCTCCATGCCTGCCAATGGCCCTTTTTTTATGAACACACGCGTTCCCGGGCTAATGGTGGGTACCAGCCATATTTCTTCCATGGTTTCGACCGCCTTCAAAATATCGTGTAGTTGAGTTTCAAATTCTTGTTGATCAGGTGGTTTGAGGAGGTTCGCTACATAGTCACTCTGAACTACTTTGCGGGCATTTTGCGGTGAGAGAGAAAGGAAAAGATACCCCGGGAAAAGAGGCTTATGGAACGTGACCTCTTTTCTTGAGTATTTGCGAACACTCATAAAGGTGGGCAAATGACTCATGAAATCTTCCTTTTGACACCATTGCCTCAGTTTTTTTTCGCACCGCGGCCTGGTATGCGCAACGTACCATATGGATTCATCCACACTCACCTCCTCCAGTCATAAAAATCGCTTCCGATGACTCCTAAAGTAAAGTGGGGAGTCATCAAGTTATCCACCTAAGGAGATAACCCAACCCAACGTGAATTGTTTGTGATTGCTCAATGGAACAGCTTACGGGTAGCACATAAGGTGCTGGAGATGAGCAGCAAGCACCACAAGGAGCCCCATGAAGATGAGCGTACGAATGTACGGTCCAAAGTTTGGGATCTTAGCCTGATAATTGGAGCCATCCTGATTGCTTGGGGATTTTCAATCTGGATACGGTACGATTGGGTAGAGCTGGCCCAACAAAACCCAGCAACACAGTGGGAAGGTCATTATCTACCCACCACCCATGACAGCTATCTTTATGCTTCTGTAATCAATCAGGCTTCCAAGAAAACCCCTTTGGAAGAAAAACTAAATAAGCACCCAGACGTTGCTGACGCCGGTGCGATTACTTTAGTTGGTGTGATGCTGGTAAAGCATCTTGGGTTTAACGTGCACGATGTTATCACGTACATGCCTATTTTCGCCGCAGGTCTTCTGGCCATTCCCATGGTGTTAATCGGAAGATTGTATGGCTCTACGTTCCTGGGTTTTACCGCCGCAATGATGGCGGTGTCAGGGACCAGCTATTTTAACCGTACCTGCGCTGGGTATTATGATACCGATATGTTCTCGGTAACAATCCCGGCAATGATTTTGTTTTGGTTACTGAAAGCCCACAAGAATCAGTCCATCCTTTCATTGGCAGCAGCGGCCATGGGAATCTTTTCCTTTCCCTTCTTTTATAATTCGGGGGCTCCAATCGGTGCTGCAGTTGGAGTC
>CAZAIZ010000101.1:1866-6118 GCA_964485275.1 uncultured Pedosphaera sp. | reverse complement strand
GCTTTAGCACAATGACCGGCAACCCGAAGGGCAAGCTGATGCTGGGACCCATTGAACCCTTCAAACAGCACGGACAGAGTGGTGCATGGGTTAGCAACTTTATGCCCCATGTTGCCAAGGTGGCAGATGATATCTGCTTCATTAAAAGCATGTATACTGAGCAGGTAAATCATGCGCCGGCGATTTCATTCTTTATGTCCGGTGCCGAAATGCCAGGACGACCTACGATGGGAGCGTGGCTTAGTTACGGGTTGGGCAGTGACACTGATAGCCTTCCGTCTTTTGTGGTGATGACCAGCGTGAGCAAGGGGACAACCTGCGGTCAGATCTTTTATGATTTTTACTGGAGTAGCGGTTTCCTGCCTTCTCGTTTTCAAGGTGTTAAGTTCCGTGCCGGAGGGGCTCCGGTACTTTATTTAAAAAACCCTTCAGGTATTACAGGGCAACAGCGACGTGGCATGTTGGATGATTTATCTAAACTAAACCAAATGCGTTATGCAGAGTTTGGAGATCCTGAAATTCTCACGCGCATATCTCAATATGAAATGGCGTATCGGATGCAGACGAGCGTGCCAGAGCTAACAGATTTATCTTCTGAGCCAAAGAGTGTACTGGATCTATATGGTCCAGCAGTCAAAGAACGGGGGTCTTTCGCTTACAATTGTTTAACCGCCCGACGCTTGATTGAACGAGGCACGAGGTTTGTACAAGTGATGCACGCAGGTTGGGACCAGCATGGTAGTGTGACTACCGAACTCTACAATCAATGCCGCGACACCGATCAGCCCAGTGCTGGGTTGATTGCGGATTTAAAGCAACGCGGTTTATTGGATGATACGCTGGTTATCTGGGGAGGTGAGTTCGGTCGAACGCCATTCCTGCAGGGGGACTTTAAGAACCGAAAAAAATGGGGCCGTGATCATCATCCTTACGCTTTCACGGTTTGGATGGCTGGTGGTGGAGTGAAACCGGGTATGACCTATGGTGCCAGTGATGACTTGGGGGTAAACGCGGTGAAAGATCGAGTTCATGTGCATGATTTTCAGGCGACTTTATTGCATCTATTGGGGATCGATCACGAACGCTTCACCTACAAGTTTCAGGGTCGCCGTTATCGATTGACCGATGTTCATGGTAAACTTGTGAAGGGAATTCTGGCTTAATACTGAATTCCGGGTGTTCGGTTGTCATCCAATCTTTACAGGGCCTTCATAGGGCTTCACAATCTGCTTTTGTCATGAACAGGGCTTTGTTCATTTTGATTGGTTGTTTTTTGGTCTCAGGTCCAGTCACCGCAGCACCGAAAAAGATTTCTTTTAATCGCGACGTTCGCGCGATTCTTTCAGAAAATTGTTATACCTGCCACGGTCCTGATGCTAATGCCCGTAAGGCCAAGTTGCGGTTGGATGTGCGGGAATCAGCTGTTTTAGAACGGAAGGATGGACTCTTTGCAATCAAGCCGGGGGATGTAGAAGAAAGTGAGCTTATCTATCGAATCTCATCCAATGATCCTGATGAAATGATGCCTCCCAGGGAGTCCAAGCTCTCCCTGTCGACAGAACAAAAGGCAGTATTAAAGCAATGGGTGTCTGAAGGTGCTGAATATCAACCACACTGGTCTTATGTGCGCCCCGTGCGCGAGAAGTTACCCACAGTCAGAAACACAAAGTGGAGTCGCAATGAAGTAGACCATTTTATTTTGGCGCAATTGGAAAAGCGCGGTTGGAAACCATCGCGTGAGGCGGATAAATATGCACTCATTAGACGGGCTTCACTGGATCTTACAGGTCTTCCTCCTGCTTCGGAAGAAGTGAAAGATTTTGTAGAGGATAAATCTCCAGAGGCTTATGGGAAACTAATCGACCGATTGCTGGCTAAACCTGCCTATGGTGAGCATTGGGCCAGACAATGGCTTGATCTGGCGCGTTATGCCGATAGCACCGGTTATGCCGATGACCAACCCCGAACAATATGGGCTTACAGGGATTGGGTCATTAAAGCCATCAACCGTAACATGCCTTTTGATGAATTTACCACTCATCAGCTTGCCGGAGATTTATTGCCCAATCCATCCAATGACCAACTCATTGCCACCGCCTTTCATCGCAATACCCAGACTAACAACGAAGGTGGAACCGCCGATGAGGAATTTCGCAACGTGGCGGTCGTGGACCGGGTAAACACCACCATGCAGGTGTGGATGGGCACCACGATGGCGTGTGCTCAATGTCACGATCACAAGTACGATCCTTTAAGTCAGGAAGAGTACTTTAAAATGTTTGCGATTTTCAATAATACCGAGGATGCAGACCGCCGGAATGAAAGCCCTTTAGTGACTATATTTTCGGAAGAACAGAAAAAGAAACGTACAGAAGCTGAGTTAAAAATCGTCGGTCTTCAAAAGGAATTAGATCACCTTAAGGCAACTGCTTTAGATGGGTTTGATGCCTGGGCTGGATCATTTGAAAAACCACTGCAGACAACTGCATTGGAGACTGCTGTTGAAAAGGGGATATTTAAGGCAAACCTGTCCTCTGGAAAAATAACGGGGGTCCGAGTTGATGGAGTAGATGCGGGTCGTTTGACAATCAAGCTCAGGCCAAAGGGTGAGAAGAGCCTCAAAGGCCGTTTCGTAAGGGTGACCAATGTTGGTAATAATGTATTTCTACATGTGGCTGAGGTGCAGGTGTTTAGCGGTGGTCAAAACGTGGCTCCAAAAGGTAAAGCCAGTCAGAGTACAACGGCATTTTCTGGCCCGGCCAAGTACGGTAACGATGGAAATACCGATGGCAATTATGAAAAGAAATCCACGACCCACACCGCCCAGGAAAACAACCCCTGGTGGGAGGTCGATTTGGGTAAAGAGGTGCCGATTGAGAAATTGGCGCTGTGGAACCGTCTGGGGGCGGGGTTGGCCGATCGACTGAAAGCTCATCGGGTGGAGATTTTTGATGAAAGCAGAAAACCAGTTTGGAAAAAAGAATCCAACCAAGTCTTTAAGGTTAATGTCGACTACGCACTTGATGGGGCAAGGTTATTACCTTTTGTTCCACTGCCTCACTCAAAGTTGAATGGTTTACTCCGTTTGGCAAAACCGGTTGATGTAAAGGATGGTGATATTCTTGAGTCGGTCATAAAGGATTATAACAATGAGAAGATAAAAGTAGCACTGACGACTTCCCCGGTGGCCGAGCTTGAGAATGCGTTGCCCAAGGATGTGTTCAACATCCTAAAACTCCCTTCTGCTTCCCGCAAAGAGGCTCACGAAAAAAGGCTCAAGGACTATTTTGCTGCAAATAACCCACGTACGCAGTCCAAGGCAAAGGAATTGGCAGTGGCTAAAAAGCAACTGGAAGGAATGAAAGGCACAACGACAGTGCCAGTTATGCGAGAAATGGCTAAGCCGCGCCAGACACATATCCAATTACGTGGGAACTATCAGGTTAAGGATAAACGCGTTTATGAAGGAGTGCCGACAGTATTTGAGGTGCCCACAAAAGGTAAAAAGATCAATCGTTTGACTTTGGCCAAATGGATTTTGAATGAACGCAATCCTCTTACGGCCCGCGTTATAGCCAACCGTTATTGGGAGTCCATCTTCGGCAGCGGCATAGTTCGTACCAGTGAGGAATTTGGAAGTCAGGGTGAACTGCCCACTCATCCGGCACTCCTTGATTGGCTGGCTACTGAATTGGTTCGGCTCAAGTGGGATACCAAGTCTTTTGTGAAATTATTAGTTACCAGTGCCACTTATCGTCAAAACTCACTCTCTACGGCTGAACATATTGAGAATGATCCAGCCAACCGATTTTATGCCCGTGGGCCCCGGTTGAGACTGACTGCAGAGATGATTAGAGATCAGGCTATGTTCGTTAGTGGCCTTTTAAGCAGTAAAATGTATGGAGTACCCGTGAAACCTTATCAACCCAGTTTTGGTGTGTCTGCTGCTTTTGGTCCGGGGATGGATTGGAAAACCAGTGGGGGTGAAGATAAATATCGACGTGGTATTTACACGCATTGGCGCCGCACCAATCCATATCCCTCCATGGCTGCTTTTGATGCGCCCAATCGCAATGTTTGTACCGTGAGGCGTGTTCCGACCAACACTCCCCTGCAGGCGTTGGTTACAATGAACGATCCAGTTTATGTGGAAGCTTCACAGGCTTTGGCTCGTCGAATGGTCAAAGAAGGCGGTGCTACGCCACACGAGCGCGTTTCCTTTGGACTTAACCTCTGCCTTTCACGCCCGCCA
>CAZAIZ010000101.1:0-1856 GCA_964485275.1 uncultured Pedosphaera sp. | reverse complement strand
AGTCGTCTCGTTGCGCTCTACACCGAGTTGCTTGCTGATTATCAAAAGGATGCGGCAGTGGCAAAAATGATGGCAACCGACCCACTGGGCCCATTGCCAGCTGGCATGAAGACTGAAGAGCTGGCTGCTTGGACCGTGGTGGGCAATGTCCTCTTGAATCTCGACGAAATGTTTATGAAACGTTAGCCTACTAAAAGATAATGGATTTAGCTCAAGAGCATATTTTGCATCACACCCGCCGACAGTTTTTAGGACAGGCCGGGATGGGTTTGGGTGCTGCAGCTTTTGCTTCTCTGATGGGAGGGGCTCATGAGGTTGCTGCAGATGTAGCGTTTGACCCGACTCAACCATTTAAAACCCGTAAACCGCATTTTGCTCCCAAGGCTAAAAGTGTGATTTACTTACATATGACCGGTTCTCCTCCCGGATTGGATATGTATGATTTTAAACCCCAACTCCAGAAGCGTGATGGTGAAAATTGCCCGGATGAGTATTTGAAGGGCAGGCGTTTTGCCTTTACCTCAGGAGTACCGAAGCTGATGGGGACGCCGCATAAGTTTGCCCAGTATGGTCAAACAGGCGCATGGATGAGTGATGCATTGCCGGAGCTCTCCAAGCAGGTTGATGATATCTCCTTCATTAAGTCCATGACCACCGATCAGTTTAACCACGCTCCGGCTGAGCTCCTGCTTTATACCGGGAGTGCCCGTGAAGGCCGGCCGAGTATGGGTTCGTGGGTTACTTATGGATTGGGAAGTGCCAACCAGGATCTTCCGGGTTTTGTGGCCTTGATTTCCAGCGGAGTACAGCCCAATGGCGGCAAAAACTCCTTTGGCAGTGGGTTCCTGCCCAGTGTGTTTCAAGGAGTGCAATGTCGTTCTAAGGGTGATCCTGTTTTATATGTGTCCAACCCCAAGGGAATGAGCCGCGATCTGCGTCGAAAAAGTCTGGATGCATTGAATGATCTTAATCGTTTGCAGGCCAAGGAGCTGGGTAGTCCTGAGACCATCACACGGATTGCACAGTACGAGATGGCTTTTCGAATGCAGGCAAGTGTTCCGGAGGTGATGGATATTTCGAAGGAGCCCAAGCATATACTGGATGCTTATGGAGCCAAGCCGGGTGCCGGGAGTTTGGCCAATAATATCCTATTAGCCCGCCGATTAGTTGAGAAAGGCGTAAGGTTTGTTCATCTCTTTGACTGGGGCTGGGACTTTCACGGGACAGGAGCGGGAACAGGATTGGGTGACGGATTACGCAACAAGTGTAAGACGATGGATAAACCGATTGCCGCACTGATTAACGATCTCAAGCAACGCGGCCTTTTTGATGAAACATTAATTGTGTGGGGCGGCGAATTCGGTCGTACTCCTTTTCGGGAGGGACGTACTGCGAAAAGCAAGGTTCTTGGGCGTGACCATTATCCGGATGTTTATACCCAATGGATGGCCGGTGGTGGCGCTAAACCTGGAACCTATGGAGCCAGTGATGAGCTAGGATTCAAGGTTGCAGAAAACAAAGTGCATGTACACGACTTGCAAGCAACGATTATGCATCTCTTGGGCATGGACCATGAAAAGCTCTATTACCGCTTTCAGGGCCGCAAATACCGCCTTACTGACGTGCACGGCAAAGTGGTGAAGGAAGTCATTAGCTGAGACTATCTTCATCAAACCAAAGCACACCGTTGTCTTCTTGTACTTCGAGCGAGTATAGGCTTGCTCCCGCACAGGGGCCGCGCGTGCAAAGGCCGGTATCGGGCTCATAAACGGCTCCGTGGGTTTGGCACATAATGGATTGCCCCTTGGTATCGAAGAATCGGTTGTCACCATAGTCGAGTGTGATGGGAATATGGC
>CAZAIZ010000100.1:4583-6118 GCA_964485275.1 uncultured Pedosphaera sp. | reverse complement strand
GTGAAGGTGAGTCTGCGTCATCCCTTGATGTTGCCTAAGCTCGCCATCGTGGACCCACAACTCACTTATGAACTGCCACCTGAGATTACTGCCACTACAGGACTGGACGCACTTACTCAACTCATTGAACCTTTTACCTGCAACCGCGCCAACCCAATGACTGATGCCCTGTGCCGCGAAGCCATCCCGCGCGCTGCACGTTCACTTCAAAGAGCCTGTGAAAACCCAACCCCCGCTTCCCGTGAAGACATGGCACTGGCCAGCCTCCACGGTGGCTTGGCACTGGCCAATTCTGGCCTGGGTGCAGTCCACGGATTTGCCGCCCCCATTGGAGGCATGTTTGAAGCACCCCACGGCGCAGTGTGTGCCGCGCTACTCCCGCACGTGATGGCGGCCAACTTAAAGGCCTTACCCAAAGAGAACCGTTACATCCAAACCGCACGTCTTCTCACTGGAAACCCCCAAGCCACGGCCCAGGACGCTATCCAATGGGTCAAGAATCTCGTGCAAACCCTGAAGATTCCCGGTCTTTCTGCCTACGCCATTACTGAAGAGGATTTCCCGGCCATCACCAAAAAAGCGCGTACTGCCAGCAGCATGAAGGCCAACCCAGTGAGCTTGGATGATGACCAATTGTCCGGCATTTTACAGGCTGCCCTTTAGGGGTTGCCTGCCTCCTGCGGGTTGATAGGATTTACCCAGACCCTCCTAATGATCATGAACAAAATTCTTACCCTTATTTTTACTTCTGTCCTTTCCCTAAGCCTGATGGCCAAGGATTCAGCCACCAAGGCATTCCTTAAAAATGCACAAACAGGCGGATTAAAATTTAACCGGGCAGGCGTTTTGCACGCCAGCAACCAGGGCCTGCTTCTGGTAGCTGAAGCGGGCGGCTCATTGGTCGCGATTGATACAGAAGATACCGGCAAGTTTAAACCGGTTAAACCCATAGCCAACCTCGGCGCCAAGGTCGCCGGGGCCATCGGGGCAACGCCTGATAAAATCACCATCAATGATCTCAAAGCAAACCCTGAAACCGGCACCCTCTATATCAGTGTCCATCGCAGTGATGGAATTTCAACAATCCTCACTCTTGCCAGCTCAGGCAAACTCGATACTCTGGATACAGATAAGCTCAACTGGGTGCGCATTAAACTTTCAGAAAAACTGAAGATTTCGCGCATCAGCGGCATCGGGTTTTTTGATGGACGAGTGCTGGCTGCCGGCCAAAGCAATGACGCCTTCCGCAGTAAGATATTTTCCATTCCCACCCCGATCACACACGGCTCTGCGGCGGCCGTTTTCAGCACTGACACCTACCATGTAGCCCACGGTCGCTGGGAAACCAAGGCCCCCATCCAGAGTTTTATCATGACCCAGGAAGCCGGCACCCCCTATCTCGTCGGCTCATTCGCCTGCACCCCGATTGCCAAGTTCCCGATTGCCAACCTGAATGACGGGGCTCAAGTCAAGGGAACCAGCGTGTTGGAACTGGGTTCAGGCAACCGGCCCATCGATATGTTCACCTATTCCAG
>CAZAIZ010000100.1:1747-4483 GCA_964485275.1 uncultured Pedosphaera sp. | reverse complement strand
GCGTGTTGGAACTGGGTTCAGGCAACCGGCCCATCGATATGTTCACCTATTCCAGTCGCGGCAAACAATGGCTGGTGACCCATTCGATGCGTTTCCACAAGCTCTTCGATTATACGCCCAGTAAATATTGGGCCGCACGCATCAACATGAAGCTCATTACTCCCAGCGGGGACAAGACCAATAAACAGGCCGTCCGGCGCGACAAGGGCAGCGCCAAGGACCCCAAGGGAGTGGAGGTACTGGAAGAACTGCACGGGGCGGTGCAGGTCGATGCATACGGCAAACAACAGGCGGTACTTCTGCGTGGGACAAAAAGCGCCCTGAACCTGGAAATCGTGACATTACCGTGAACAGCTTTCAGTTGCCCTTTATTGACCAACTTGAAAGTCTGAATCCATGGCTCATGCGCGTGCTCTCCTCTGTTTAATCCTCATTTTTGGGACAGCCAAGCCGGCCAACGCGTGGGATTATGAACGCCACCGGCTGATCAACGGGCTGGCACTCAAAAGTCTGCCAAAGGAATTCCCCCGGTTCGTCCTGTTACCCACCAACCTGGAGAGGGTGAAGTTCCTGGCGGGCGAACCGGACCGCTGGCGCAACACCCGCGATCGCGGCTTGCGGCATCTCAATAACCCAGACCATTACTTTGATGTCGAATACCTGGAGCAATACCACCTCAAAACTGTAACCCTCAGCCATTTCCGTTACCGGTTTGTTGAGCAGATGGCCAATGCCCGTTCCAAGCTCAAACTGGAATTGCCTGAGGCCAACGCTGATCATATCAAGAACTACCCGGGATTTCTTCCCTGGAGCATTAATGAACATTATCTCAAGCTTCTCAGTGCCTTCTCCTACCTGAAAGTCTTTGAAGAGATGGGCACCCAACAGGAGATAAAGAACGCCCAAGCCAACGTCATCTACCGCATGGGCATCCTCAGCCATTTCGTCGGCGACACCTCCCAGCCCCTGCACACCACCAAACACTTTAACGGGTGGACCGGTGACAATCCCAATGACTATACCACGCGCCGCTCTTTTCATTCCTGGATTGATGGAAAATTCTTCATCAACACCCAGCCACCCAATGAAGTTAAACTGCAGAAGCAACTGCGGCCGGCAAAACTTTTAATACGCCCCGAAAGCAAGGAGCTGGCTAGCGGACATTTTCAGGCGTCACTGAACTATATCCTCAAGCAACATGAACTGGTTGTTCCCCTTTACCAGCTGGACAAGGACGGCCACCTTTCAGAGGACTCGCCAGATAAGGGACGACTGTTTCTGGAAAAACAACTCCTGGTCGGGGCCCAGATGCTGGGGGACCTTTGGTTTACCGCCTGGAAAGAGGCGCCTCCGGACCGTTTTCTGCAGGGTTATCTTGCAAAACGTAAACTGAACAACAAATGACTCGGGTTTCCGCCATTGGATTACTGCTCTTTGCCTTCCTGGGGCAGGCAGCCGAACCTCTGGACGAAGCCCGCAAGGCGTTTGAGCGCGGCGACTACCCCAACACTGTTTTACACGCCACCAATTCCATTGCCAAGAACCCCTGGCAGGAGGATTCACGCGTGCTCCACATCCGCGCACTGATGGCCCAGGGAAAATACGCTCAAGCCATGACCGTCACCACCAATGCAATGAGCAAGCTTTCCAGTAGCGTGCGCATCCTTTGGACCGCTCATGATGTCTATCAATTCAACAACGACCCCAAGGGTGCCACCAATACCCTTGATGAAATCAACAGACTGGCTGGCATTCGAAGCTGGGCCTACCGTAATGCCCCGGACATGGTGGTGCTGGGCCGCACCGCCCTTAAGCTGGGAGCCGACCCCAAGCAGGTCCTGGACAAACTCTATAGCCCCGCCCGCGAACATGATCCTGAATTTGCCGGCATCGCCCATGCCATTGGAGACCTGGCGCTTTCCAAAAATGACTATGAACTGGCCGGACGCACCTTTCAAAAGGCATTAAAGTTAAGGCCCAAGGACGCCACACTTCATTATGGAACCGCCCGGGCATTTGCCCCCTCAGACGGGGAAATGACCGGCAAACATCTCCAGAGTGCCCTCGAGTCAAACCCTCATCATGCCCGAACCCGCCTACTCATGGCCGACCGCCTTATAGACCGTGAAGCCTACAGGGAAGCTGATGAGCAGTTGACCAAGGTTCTGGCAATCAACCCGCACCAACCTGAGGCCTGGGCTTATCGAAGCGTGATTGCCCACCTGAAATCCGACAAGGCAACTGAAAAAACCGCACGAGCCCGCGCACTTGAATTTTGGAAGAGCAATCCCACAGTCGACCATCTGATCGGGAAAAAGCTCTCGCAGAAATACCGTTTTGCCGAAGGTTCAGTGCACCAAAAGCAGGCTCTTGCGTTTGATGCGGACTTCATCCCCGCCAAGGTTCAACTCGCACAAGACCTCCTTCGCCTGGGATTAGAGGAAGAAGGATGGGCAAAGGCTGAGGCGGCCCATGAATCAGACGGGTATGATGTCACCACATTTAACCTGGTCACACTGAAGGATACTCTCAGCAAATACATCACCCTGACCAACGCCAACTTCATCCTGCGCATGGACCCGCATGAAGCAAAGGTTTACGGCCCTAGAGCCCTTCGCTTGCTTGACCGTGCCCATGAAACCCTTTGCAGCAAATACGCCCTCAAGCTGAAGCAACCCACGACCGTGGAGATTTTTGCCAAACAAAAGGATTTCGGTGTACGCACCTTTGGCATGC
>CAZAIZ010000100.1:0-1647 GCA_964485275.1 uncultured Pedosphaera sp. | reverse complement strand
ACCGTGGAGATTTTTGCCAAACAAAAGGATTTCGGTGTACGCACCTTTGGCATGCCCGATAACCCAGGATTTCTGGGCGTGTGTTTTGGCTGCGTTATTACCGCCAATAGTCCCGCCTCTCAAATGCCTTCCCCTGCCAACTGGGAATCGGTGCTGTGGCATGAGTTCTGTCATACCGTCACCCTTGCGCTGACCAATAACAAAATGCCGCGCTGGTTGAGTGAAGGCATCAGCGTCTACGAGGAGCGCCAGGCCAAGTCTTCCTGGGGCCAGCGGATGAACCCCTCTTACAGAAAAATGATTCTGGGCAAGGACCTGACGCCCATCAGTAAATTAAGCGGGGCCTTCATGTCGCCTGAGAGCCAATTACATCTCCAGTTTGCCTACTACCAGTCCTCACTGGTCGTTGAGCACATTATTGAGCGTTTTGGAACCGAAGCAATCGGGAACATCCTCAAGGAACTGGGCCAGGGCACTGAAGTTAATGCGGCCATCACCAAACATACTGAACCGATGGACAAGCTGGAAAGCGCCTTTAAGTCCTACGCCCACAAGAAGGCAAACGCGATGGGGCCAAAACTGGACTGGACCCAACCGGACCCGGAAACATTGAAGGCGGGTATCGAGCAATTCGCAAAAAAGCACCCCAAGAATTATTATCTTCTCGTTCGAAAAGCGCGCCGCGCCCTTGAGGCAAAGGATTGGGAGGCTGTAAAGGCCCCCTGCCTGGAGCTGATCCGCCTTTTCCCCCAACAATCCGGAGGACAATCCAATGCTTATGTCATGCTGGCGCGTGCCCACCGCGAACTAAAGGAACACGATGCCGAACGTAAAACACTCGAGTCATTCGCCTCGCTGAGTGACGATGCCTACCCGGTATTCCAGCGACTCAGCCAACTGGCCACTGAAAGAAAGGACTGGGAAGCGGTGCGCATAAACAGCGAAAGAATCCTGGAGGTAAACCCGCTGCTTCCCGGGACCTACCGTCACCTGGCTATTGCTGCAGAAGCCGAAAACAAAAACTCACTGGCCATTGAATCGTGGCAAACGCTATTAAGCCTCGACCCACTGGACCCGGCTGAAGCGCACTACCGCCTGGCACGCCTGCTCAAGCCCAAGGACAACGCCAAGGCCAAAAGACACCTGTTGATGGCCCTGGAGGAGGCCCCACGCTTCCGCAAGGCCCTTAAACTTCTTCTTACCTGGAATGAAAAGTAGAAGACTGGTCATTTTATCCGGTATCATGGTGGTTGCTGCAGCTCTTCTATGGGCCCAACGTCGCCCCGGCCTGCCTCCATCAGTAGACCGTCGTGGAGTCCCCAACTGGCAATTGGACAATGAAATGCCCCGGGATGTTTTCACCTTTGTCAGGATCAGGTACAGCAGCAGCTATGGCCGCCGCGGTGGAGGTTGGCGCACCGATTATCCTGATGCCGACCTCAATTTCTCCTACCGCCTGCAGGAACTCACCTCAATCAAAACCCATCCCGAAGGCAAAATTTTGGAACTCACCGACCCTGAGCTTTTCAATTATCCCTTCATTTACATCATCGAACCGGGGGCTTTGCAGTTTAGCAATGAAGAGGTGGTCGCCCTGCGAAAGTATCTACTCAATGGCGGCTTCCTGATGGTGGACGATTTCTGGGG
>CAZAIZ010000099.1:0-6161 GCA_964485275.1 uncultured Pedosphaera sp. | reverse complement strand
CTGGGGTCAAGCTATGGGAATTTGAAACGGGAGAGTGGGTGTCCTCCTCCCCCGCCATCGGTTCTGATGGCACGGTTTACGTCGGGGCATATGACAACAAGCTCTATGCCATCAATGGCAAGACTGGGGTCAAGCTATGGGAATTTGAAACGGGAGATGGTGTGATCTCCTCCCCCGCCATCGGTTCTGATGGCACGGTTTACGTCGGGTCATATGACAACAAGCTTTATGCCATCAAGACCGATTCCAAAGGCCCCACCAAGAGCCCGTGGCCGATGTTTAGGCAGAATGCACAACGCACTGGGCGTGCAAAGTAGACCAACTCCCTACTCTTCACTGGCTCCCCCCAACAACCCGCCCTGCGTGCGCACGTGGTGAAACAAATACTGCTGGGCGTAGCCGTGGTGCGGAGCGAAGTGTTTTTTGATAAAGACCTGCAGACGCTTAGGCTTGGGAGCGCGGCGGGGAAAGTAAAGTTGGTGCAGGGCCTTGATGATCCAGGTATCGACGGGGAAGGCTTCGGGGAAACCGTAGGCAAACAACAGGATGCAATCGGCAACCTTGGGGCCGATGCCGGGAAGCCGCTGAATTTCGCTGCAGGCCTCGTCGTAAGGCATTGCGCGTAGCGATTCGAGGTTGAGTTCACCGCGCGTGATCATTTGTGCACTGCCGAGGAGGTACTTGGCACGGTACCCCATGCGGCAGGCGCGCAGTTCGGCCTCAGTACAGGTGGCAATGCGATCGGCAGTGGGGAAGGATTTCCAATTGTCACGTACCGGCTCACCAAATCGGGCGCACACCTCGCCGATGATTTGCTCAATCTGTACGATCTGTTTATTGGAAGAACAGATGAAACCGGCGAGGGTTTCCCAGGGGTCCTGCTTCAGAAGGCGTAAACCATGACACGTGCCGCGCGCAGCGGCGAGATGCGGATCATCGGCGGGGAATCCGTCATAGATGGTTTGCAGATCGAGATCGAGCTGCAGGTAATCGCGCAGCCATTGCCAGTCGCCGATAGGTCGGGCAACGCGTGCGGCGATGGTTTGGCCGTTGGATTGGAGTCGAACCCAACGGCCGGTGAGGACGTTTTCCCAGACGCCATCCACTTCGCGCCAGCGAAAGGCTTGGCCGGAGGTGAGTGTGGCGGCGAGGTTGTAATCCGGCACCTCAAACGTGACGGTGGCTGCGGCCGCCATGGGTTAGTAGGTGATCAGCGAATTGATCGGAGCGCCGTTCATTTTTTCGCGGCCATTGAGGAAGCCCAATTCAATAAGAAACCCGATCTCCACAATTTCCGCACCGATCTTCTCGAGCAATTTAACCGCTGCAGCAGCGGTGCCGCCGGTGGCGAGCAGGTCATCGAGCAACAGCACGCGCGCGCCGGGTTGAAGGGCGTCCTGATGAATGGCCACTGTGGCTTCGCCGTACTCAAGGCTATAGCTTTCCTCGTGGGTTTTCCACGGCAGCTTGCCTTTCTTGCGAACCGGCACAAAGCCGGTGCCGAGTTGCTTGGCTGCCGCGGCGGCAAAGATAAACCCACGCGCATCAATGCCCACACAGGCATCAATACCAGCATCGGCGTGCCGGGACGCCATGAGATCAATGGCGCCGGCAAAGAGCCGGGCGTCGCCAAGTACCGGAGTAATATCCTTAAATTGAATTCCCGGTTGCGGAAAATCAGGAACGTTGCGAATAGCAGCTTCAAGATCTCCAAGGGTTACCTCACTCATAAATCAATGCTGCTCGTGTATTTCCTCGACGTGACTAATCATCCTTTTCAACCGGCCAAGGGCTATATTTTGTATCTGGCGCACGCGCTCGCGGGTGACACCAAACTTCTTGCCCACTTTCTCCAAGGTGCGTGCCTCTCCCCCGTCATCAAGACCAAACCGATATCGCAGAATTGCCGCTTCACGCTCATTGATATGGTCGAGCATGGTGTGAAGCATCTTGGTCACCGTTTTATCCTCGAGATCCTCGTAGGGGGTGTGCATGTGATTATCTTCCACCACATCGCCCAAGGTATCGCTCTCTGTATCATCCCCCAAGGGTGCATCAAGTGAGGCGGGCCTGATTGCAGCCGTGCGTAACTGGGAGACTTTAGCCGTTGAAAGATGCAATTCATCCGCCAATTCCTCATCAGTAGGCTCTCTCCCCAAGCTTTCCTGCAATTTCATCGCCACACGCCTCATGCGGGATATTTTATCAACCAGATGAACCGGAAGTCGTATGACTTTGGACTGATTAGCCAGCGCTCGTTTGATGGATTGTTTAATCCACCAGGAACCATAGGTAGACAATTTACCTCCCTTGGTTGGATCAAACCGTTTGACGGCCTTCATGAGCCCCATATTTCCTTCATCAATCAAATCCAGTAACGGCAAACCAAGCCCCTCGTAGTCGCGGGCAATCTTTACCACAAGACGGAGGTTGGCATTGGTCAGCTCCTGCTCAGCACTCTCATCGCCTGCCTTGATACGTTTTGCCAACTTACATTCTTCCTCAACTGTAATGAGGGGATATTGAGCAATCTCATTTAAGTATAAATTAATTGATGAATTGGCCCCATAAGAACCGGTTGCATGATCAGGTTGCTTGATTCGTGTTATTACTGAGGGGGCTTTCCGGTCATTATTCGGCTTAGACTTGGAAACACCCGCATTCTTTTGGGTCGATTTCTTGCGAGTAGTCTTCGCTTTTGAATTTTTTGCCTTTTTGCGGGCGGGAGCCATGACCGGCAACGCTATCGAATCCCCCTCTGGGGGCAAGTAAATAGACATAACAGGGTTGAGACAGGTATTGTCATGTCAACCTACACCACCTTTGTATTTTATGCCAATGAACGGGCATTTTTAGCATCCGAAGCATCGGTCCCCGGCATCCCCTAGTCCCGGCATAATATAGCCCTTATCATTGAGACAATCGTCCACTGAAGCTGTAATAATAGGTTCCTTGGGAAAAGCTTTACTTAAGGCACTTATCCCTTCTGGCGAAGCAAGCGCATGAACGAACCTTATCCGTTTAGCCCCTAGCTGCTTAAGTCGCTTCCCTGCCGCTATGGCACTGCCTCCAGTTGCCAACATGGGGTCACAGACGATCACTTCATAACGTCCCAACCGCAGAGGCAACTTTTCGAGATAGCTTTCCGGCTGCAAACTCTGCTCATTACGTGCCATTCCTAGATAACCAATACATGCCTCGGGCAGGAACTGGTCAACCAAGCTGATCAAACCCTGTCCTGCACGAAGGATCGGCACCAGCAGGATTTCTCTTGAGAGCACTTTAGCCTTGGCCGGGGCCAAGGGAGTACGAACGCGCCGAGCCTTTGTTCCAATATCTCGGGTGGCTTCCTGCAACAGAATCAAACCAAGCTGCCCCAAAGCACGTCTGAAATCTTCGGTTTGCGTATTGGCATCACGCAAAATTGCCAAACGGGCATGAGCAAGCGGGTGATCAATAACGGTGCAGTTTTCCGCCATAAAATTTATTGCGAGTAGAGATGAGAGGAAAGGTAATACGGAACCCCTGGGCGTAACTGCGGCATATCCAGACCGATATCAACCTTAATTGTGGTTGGAACACTGTTTTCCTTTGCCTGACCAAGCAACGAAAACAAGTTCCCAAAACTCATGGGGGGTTCATTGCGAATCAGTCGAGCTTTGCCTTCTTCGATGCCAAGATATTGCTCTGTGAACTTTACTGCATCATCAAAATTGCCAAGCTTATCGACCATGCCATACTCGTAAGCATCCTTACCGGTAAGGATGCGTCCATCAGCAAAATCTCTCCATCCATCCACCAATTCACGGATATCACTTTTTAATTCCACCGCCGCACGAGCCTTATCTTTAGCTCGCCCTTCGCTCACAACGTCCACAAAAATTTGATAAGTTTCATCTATGAAACCCTGAAGGATTTCTTTTTGCTCTTGGGTAACAGCTTCTGGAGGGTTGAAGACAGACAACATATCCTTGTTAGGACCACTTTTGAAGGTGACAGGCTTTACTCCAACCTTATCCATTAACCCATGAAAATTAACTGACTGCATAATAACCCCAATGGAACCAGTAATGGTCAGTTTATTGGCAAAGATGAGGCGACATGGAGCAGCAATATAGTAACCCCCACTTGCAGCCATACCTCCCATGGAGGCAATAATTGGCTTGTCTATGGTTTCATCCTGCTCGAATTCACGAATCGCACGGGCTATTTCATCTGAGGCCATCACTTCGCCTCCGGGCGAGTCGATCCGTATTATCACTGCCTTTACCCGCGAATCTTTACCCGCAAGTTCTAACTGTTTTTTGAAATTAACCACCATATCCGAAGGGCCATAACTGGTGATAACACCTGTTAAATCAATCACGGCAATGCTTTTATCCGGCTCCCCACTGCGTATAGTAACCTCTGTAAAATGCATTTGAGTGGGGCTGGTCACACTACTAGCAAACTGGTTGAACGAGGAAATGATCCATCCTCCCAGTATGAATAAGCCGGCAAACACCAATAAAATCAGAGGCATTAGAACCCGACCTCCCCCGGAGGGAGGAGTCGGTTCGGTCTGGGGTTGAGGAGGTAAAATCGGTGGAGTGCCATCGTTATCAGGTTTACTCATGGCCTTGAGAATACGATCCCGCTGAAGTCCCTACAAGCCACAAGCCATCGGGGATTTGCCCCTTGACGAAGGTGTGTTAGCCACATAATATCGAGGAGGACAAGAGGTTCGGCTGGGTGGCCAGCTGTGATAAGTCGGTTAAATACCGGCTTTTTTGTTCCCCATATGGGGTGAAGGGACTTGTCGAGAGAAAACTACAGGCTTATGGAAAACGGAGTAAATAGTGCAGAATTACAGGCACTTTTGGATTATTATGAGAAGGAGAAGGGCATTAGCCGCGAAGCCCTTAATGAGGCTATAAAGGATGCCCTTGAAGCAGCAGCCAAAAAAGCTGTGGGTGCGAGCCGAGATCTGAGAGTTGAAACGGACCCAAAATCCGGCCAATTACGAGCCTACGTCAAATTAGTGGTGGTTGACCGTGTTACCAACCCTCAGGATGAAATTTCCCGCTTTGATGCGTTACAAATCGTTGACCAAGCAAACGTCGGCGATGAAATTGAAAAAGAAGTTACACCCAATGGCTTCGGGCGAATCGCTGCTCAATACGCAAGCCAAAATCTTAAACAACATCTTCGCCGGGCTGAAAAGGCATTAATCTTTGACGAGTTCAAGGATCGAGTAGGAGACATCGTTCGCGGCACAGTACGACGATTTGAGCGCAGTGATGTAGTAATTGATTTGGGCCGCTATGAAGCAACCCTACCCAGTCGGGAACGAGTACCAATTGAAGAATATCAACCGGGCGAACAACTCAGGTGTTTTGTAAAAGCCGTGGAAGAAACAGGCCGAGGCCCTGAGATTGTACTCTCTCGTTCTGCCCCTGAATTCGTTGTGAAACTTTTCACTCTGGAAGTTTCTGAAATTGCTGATGGGACGGTACAAATCATTTCTGTAGCCCGGGAACCCGGCTGGCGGACCAAGCTTGCCGTTCATTCAGAAGATGAACGCGTCGACCCAGTAGGTGCGTGCGTTGGATTACGCGGCCAACGCGTCAAAAACATCGTGCGAGAATTAAACAACGAGAAGGTGGATATCATCCACTGGAATCCAGATATCCGCGAGTTTATCGCCGAAGCATTAAAACCGGCCGAGCTTCGCGAAGTCGAAGTCAATGAAGCTGACAAAAGAGTACAGGTATGGGTAAACGAGGACCAGCTCTCACTCGCAATTGGCAAACGAGGTCAAAATGCCCGACTAGCTTCCCGTCTGACTGGATGGCAAATTGACATTGATGCTGAAGAAGTGGAAACCCTCACCTTCGACGATCAGGTAGCCGACGCGGTGAGCATGTTGGCTGCCCTACCAGGAATTGATCAAGACTTAGCCCAGACTTTGGTTAACAGTGGCTTTCACTCCGTGGACGACCTCAAGCAAATTGAACCCGGTGACCTAGATGGAATCCCTGGCCTGGAAGATCACGCTGACTCGATTATGGCTGCTGCCTCTGGCCAGACAAATACAACCACTGAGATTCCCGAGCAAACCGACTCACCCGAGCAAACCGACTCACCCGAGCAAACCGACTCACCCGAGCAAACCGACTCAC
>CAZAIZ010000098.1:0-6180 GCA_964485275.1 uncultured Pedosphaera sp. | reverse complement strand
CTATGGCCCCAAGTCGGCGAACAATAACCGTCTCACGGTATTCAGTGAAAGGCAGATTGAAGAGGACAATCTTGCCCTTGGCTTGTGCGGCCTTGGTTTTGAGGTCTTCAAAACTTTTCACCACGAGAACTTCAGCAGTGATACCTTCCTTGGGGGTCCCCACACTGCCACCCAATCCCATCATGGGTAGATTACGGTGTCGCGGTGCAATTAAGGTCGCTGATTCTTTCCCGCGTACCCAGCGCGGTACTTTTACTTTTTCGCCGTGTACTTTTTTAAAGCCGTCTTTCTTCATCTCCTTCATGCACCAGTCGATGGCATTTTCCAGATTGACTGAACCCGTAAAGCGTGGGCCGAAGGTGTCGCAAAGAGTTTCAAGCCGTTTAAACCCAAATGAGCTATTGGTGGCTGCATGAATTAATCGGTTTGCCGTGGCGGGATAAATAGGGGGAAGCTCGGCGGCAAAGGTCGGGGAGGCGCAAAGGATAAGCGTGGGGAGAATTAATCGGTTCATTTGTAGATGGCAGTGTGCAATTTTCCGTTTTTGTCTATGTAACCGCGGTTCATGGCTGGGGTATTAAATTCCATGACGATGTTGCCCTTGGCATCAAGTCCAATGACGCCGCCTCGACCACCGGCTTTTTTGAGGGTTTCCTGAACGACAGCCCTGGCGGCTTGTCCAATAGTTTCATTGGCGTATTTCATGCGCGCAGAAACATCAAAGGCTACTGCGTGTCGGATAAAGAATTCCCCATGGCCGGTGCAGGAGATGGCGCAGCTCGCATTATCAGCGTAGGTGCCTGCAGCAATAATGGGTGAATCTCCAATCCGTCCATATTGTTTGCCGGTTAGGCCACCTGTGGAGGTGCCTGCTGCGATATTGCCTTTTGAATCGAGCGCGGCACAGCCGACAGTACCCAGATATTCACGGGTCATTTCCAGTTGCGATTGTTTCTTGGTTTTTTGTTTGGCTTTCCATTGCTCCAGTTGTTTCCAACGGTGTTCAGTGTAGAAATATTTGCGGGGTACAATTTCCAGACCCACCTTATTGGCAAAGGCATCAGCTCCATCCCCTGCCAACATTACATGCGGGGTTTTCTCCATGACCGCGTGTGCTGCACGGATGGGGTTTTTAATGACCGTGACTCCGCCCACGGCTCCAGCCAGCAGGGTGTTGCCATCCATGATGGAAGCATCGAGTTCGTTTTCACCGGCACTGGTAAAGACTGCACCCTTGCCGGCATTAAAAAGAGTGGAATCTTCCATCACCACAATGGCTGCCTGTACCGCTTCCAAGGCACTGCCCTTCTTACCCAAAACTGCATGGCCCGCACGCAGGGCTTTGGTTAGGGTTTCGTGATATTGTTTTTCTTTATCGGCCGGCATCTTGATGCCCTTTCCTCCGGCACCGGCGTGAATAACGATGGCAACAGAAGATGCAGCGGAAGTACTCATAGTTAGCGCGCCCGAAACCAGTAAGAGCAGGGCGGTTAAGTTGTGTTTCATGGTCGGCACAAATTGTAGAGGATGCTATTTGGAATGGAATCCAATTTATCGAAGCTTGTCGGCAAATCGCTATCAGTTATTATCCCTAGAGGGCCGTCTTTAGAGTAATTCGGCATATTTATCCGTCAAATTGTTGTCATGCCGAACTCATCCCGAAAACTAGCTGCGATTGTCTTCACCGATATCGCCGGCTTTACTGAGTTGTCGGCACGCGATGAGTTAAAATCCCTCAAGCTTCTTGAGAACCAGCGTCGGGTTTTTCAGCCCATTGTTTCGGAATTTGGGGGTCAGTGGTTGAAGGAAATGGGGGATGGACTCCTGCTTTCCTTTGAGAGTTCGCTCAACGCAGTACGGTGCGCGGTTGAACTGCAAATGGCTGCGCGAGCGGTGGAAGGTTTGGATTTACGGATTGGGATTCATCAGGGAGATATCGTTTTGCAAGGTTCTGAGATTTTGGGTGATGGGGTTAATATCGCTTCTCGGATTGAGCCCTTGGCCCCTGTGGGGGGTGTGGCCTTGTCAGAGAAGATTCATCAGGACATCAGTAGCCACCCAGAGCTAACGACCAAATTGCTGGGACGGCCTGACTTGAAGGGTGTGGCCCAGCAGTTGAATGTTTATTGTCTGACTTCGCACGGTCTGCCTGAAGGGGAGGTGATTGAGGGTGGTCACGGTGAGCCTTCAGGCGAAACGGTAGGTGTATCAAATTCACGTGCTTTTTGGGTATCGGCTGCAGGTGCACTGGGTTTCATAATCATCGGGGTGCTGGCTGTGAATCTTCTCACTCCTCCAGAGGAAGTTCAAAAACCGGGTGATCAACAGTCTTCTACAGCGGGCTCCGGAGCCGGCAATTCCTCCTCTGGTGGTTCAGTAGAATCTATTGGGGGCAACTCGATTGCCATCCTTCCTTTTCAAGCGCAAGGTGGTGAGACCAGTGGTATTTGGGTTGATGGTGTGCCTGATGATATCCGGCGGCATCTTTCGCGGGTCAAAGAATTGAAAGTCATTTCGCGCAGATCCTCTGAAGTTTTTCGCAATGATCTAAAAACTGCCAAGGAGATTGCCGAGCGGTTGGGTGCGCGCTGGTTGCTGGTTGGAACCGTGCAACTCAAGGCCGAGGAGAAATTATCCATCAGTGTGGAGTTGACCCAGGGTAATGAGATTAAATGGAGTGAAAAGTGGGATGAAGTTGCCTTTAAGGATCTGCTTCAGGTACAGGAGGATATTGCCCGGGAGATTGCCCGTAAAATGGGTCAAACAGTTCCACCTATACAAATCGCTTTGGCCGATACTGCGAGGATTCAGCACACCCCGCGGGAACTCAGGACAAACGATTCCAACCGAACTCGCTTTCTGGCTGCCAAGGCAGAGATGCCCTCTCAAATTCCCACCGAAAATTTTAAAGCTTGGGTTGCCTATCTGGAAGGACGCAAGCAATGGATCAAACGTACCGATGAGGGTTTAAGGCTTGCTCGAGAGAAATTTACTCAATCGATCGGGTTCGATGAAAATTTTGCACTGGCTCATTGTTATCTGGCTTACGTAGACATGATCATGGCTGTGTACAACGTGGAGCGGCCTGAGGATGCCATGCCGCGCGCCAAGCGTGCAGCCCGACGTGCGCTGCAGTTGAATCCGTACCTTGGCGAGGCTCATGCCGCGATGGGCTATATCCAGCTGCTCTACGACTGGGACTTTGCGGCTTCTCGTGCGTCTTTTGAGAAGGCCATCAGGTACAATCCAAACCATGCCTTTACCTATTGCTGGTATGGCCAATATTTCCAAGTTGTGAAGGATGATAAGAAGCGGCTTGAGCTTACCCAAATGGCCATTGAGCGCGAGCCGCTCAATCCGGTGATTATGGCCGTTCATGCCAAGTCCTTAAAAATAAACGGTGCGCCAGATGAGGCGAGTGCGCTTGTTGAGAGGGCGATAGAAACTCATTCGGAATGTGCACTGCCGCTTAAACGAAGAGCGCTTTGGCATTTTAAAGACGGGGAGTATGCAAGGGCTCTGCCGCTGTACCGAAGGGTTAAGGCGCTGCATCCTGACCGCATTTGGGCGAAGGCGGGTGAGGCGATGTGTTTACTGAAATTAGGTGAAGACGAGGAGAAGGCCCGGGCTACTTTGAACCTGATTTTATCCGAAGCGGATTCAGGCGGGGCTGATCAGGAATTGATTCCTCCGGGGTTGATGATTTGGATCCATCGAAATCTGGGTGAACCTGAAAAAGCTTACCGCTGGGTGAAACACAGTGTGGAGCGCAAGTATCCGTTGGCGGCTTGGTTGCACTCCAATGATGATGATGATGAGGGAAGCTTGCCCGATCAGAGTCGAGTGGAAAAAATTCTTGAGCCGGTGGGTATGCAACAATACATGGCCGGCTTGGGCAAAAAATAGGCGGGTTTTCTTTTAACGCCGGATATCCTCTAGCTGTTTCTTGCTTAAGGGAGGTTTCAATTGGTCGAGAATCTTGCGGTTTAATAGGGCCATATCCGCTTCAATCCTGGCCACCTCACTTGAAGCCTTGCGCACGGCTTTTTCATCAGTTTTTTCAGCGAAAAGGGTCTGGGTCATTTTTCGGCGCGCTTCGGCTCTTTGTTTATTGAGTGCTTCAAACTGTTGTTGGTGTTTGCGCATTAGGCCTGAAAAGTTGCGACGTTGTTCGGGGTTCATTACGCGAATCCAGGGGGGCGGCGGCCGACGGCTGGCGTTGGCCGGAGGGTTTTGCGGATTGGGTTGGGGTTCAGGATCAAGGCGAGTCATAAGTTCGCGTTCCATGCGCAGGAAAGGGCGGCTGCGTTCAGCAATTTTGCGCGCGCCTAAAATTTGTTTTTCTACGAGTCCGGTGCCGCGTTTGACGCCGCGGGCTTGCGGGCCGCTGGTCATGAGGTTGTTTTCGAGTTTGCCGTGCATGAGAGACATGGCATGACCCAATTCATGGGCAAACACCCTGCCTTGCTGTGGGCGCTCGGTTGTGCCGTCGGGAAACTTGCCGGTGGGGGAATTGGAATACTTGGCGTATTTCATCTGGGGCAGGAGCACAAAGCCGCGGTCAGGGAAATAACGCCCGCCAAAACCCAGCGGCATGGTATGCAAAAATACCACATGAAAGACCGGTTCCTTGAGTTCAGGAATGGCGCGATCCAGTTGGCGGTTGCTTTGGGTTTGGAAGGCGATCTTTTCCAGACCGAAAAGACCGGCATAAGCCTTGGCAGCCTTTTCATCGGCCTGCAATATATTCTCCTCCTTAATGAAGAACTGTATGTCTGCAGGCTTCCAGATCTCGTTTACTTCCTTTAGGAGCTTCTTGATATCTAGTTTGTCCTTGGGCGCATTAATTTCAGGCACTGACGACTTGAGATAATGGATATGAAGAGGAACACGGATTAGCTCTGCAGCCTGCAGGGCAGGGGCAATAAAACTAAGAAGGAAGAGTAGGGCAAATAACTTGGTTTTCATTTTTACTTTGTGAAGAAGTGGATGATTACTTTCCCTTAGGTCTTACTAAAATGCTAATATAAATGATACATGGAGATCTCCTTGTGTATGGCATCAGTATCTTGAAAGAGATTCTTACTATCGGGCAAAAGGCACAGTTTGGTCTACATGTCCCCAAGGTATCGTTTGAGCTTGGGAACGTCCAGTGACTTGCGAAGGCAGGGAAGGATATAACCTCAGTGAGTTTATTTGAAAATGAATCATTTTATGGAGCCTTATATCCGTTGTTTTTGTAACAACTACCGAACTTGTAACGTCCAGTGGTAATGTGCTGGTCTGGAGGGTCATTACGGTTTGGTTCTCATGGATCGTAGGGCATCAATTTTGCCGGCGTGCACCCAATGCACTGACTTTTATGCCTAGTTATCAATATAAATTTAAGCAAAAAATGATAATTTTATGAATACTGGTGTTTTAATGGCAAAATTTACCAAAGAATGGACACAATTCACTAAAGAAAGGGATAAATTATCCGATATATTGGCACACAGTTATGGTACGGTATGTGCTGCACCGCTTGAGCAGGGAGTAAATAATGTTGCACACACTGTACCGGAAGATAGAATTAAAACTAACCTTTGAGCACGAATATGTTTAATTATAGAACTTTTTTTATCGCTGGTGTGGCTGTTTTGTTGTTTGGCCAGATTGACGTATTGGCCCAAGGCAGAACTGCCGTGCTCGGAGGAAGAGCTAAAAGGACTCAAGGAGGCGGTGTTAAACAGAGTGTTCCCGGATTGACTGGTAGCAGAAAACGGACTTTGGTGACTCAGGTTGTTACAGGTGTGGTCAAATCGAAGCCCAGCTCAACGTCTGGGAAGCGTCAGGTAACAAATTTGCAAAGAAGGATGGCTTTGCGTGTTCCCATTCGAGTTCTAAACGTATCGGGCGAGCCGATTGGTCTGAGCAATATCTACATGTGGGGATTAAAGGGGTCAAGTTTGTGGACAATGTTTGGGCATCCTCCGTTGCCCGGCTCTCAACAGCAACAGGGTGCGACCCAGCAACAGGCGACCCAGCAACAGGGTGGCCAACAACAGGGCGGCCAACAACAGGGTGGCCAACAACAGGGTGGCCAACAACAGGGTGGCCAACAACAGGGTGGCCAACAACAGGGTGGCCAACAACAGGGTGGCCAACAACAGGGTGGCCAACAACAGGGTGGCCAACAAC
>CAZAIZ010000097.1:0-6183 GCA_964485275.1 uncultured Pedosphaera sp. | reverse complement strand
CTGATCTATATCACCAGCGAGTTCGGGCGCTCTTCCACTGAGGATGGTGGAGGGGGCCGCAGCCATAATGCCCGCGGATTTAGCACGGTATTTGTCGGTGGTGGAGTTAAGGGAGGGTTTAGTTATGGTGCCACCGATGAAATAGGAAGTGCTGCAGTAAAAGACAAGGTCCACGTGAAGGATACTCATGCCACGATTCTCGAACTGCTCGGATTTGACCATGAACAATTGACCTTCGCGACGGGCGGACGAGACTTTCGTCTCACTCAACCCACCCGCACCCTGCCACAGGGAGGCTTACCGGTGAAAGGCATCATAGCCTAACAAACAGAGTAGGAGCCCCCCTCTGTCAGATAGATAACCAGATTTAGAGAGGCTCAATAAAAAGGAAACTGTGAAATGAGATATCCCTTCAGGATTCAAGCAAGGAACCTTAGTCCAATTGTCCTCGGTACGATTGCAATTGGGCTCCTATCTATGCCCCTTCAATCCCAGCAGAAGATATCTGCGGCTGATCAGCAATACTTTGAGGCAAAGATAAGGCCAATTCTTATTGATTACTGCTACGAGTGTCACGGGGATGGTGCCACCAAGGGCAGTTTGGACCTCACAACCAAAAAGGCCTCTCTGGAAGGCGGTCAGGCCGGCCCCGGAATAGTACCTAATGACCCTGGCAAAAGTTGGGTAATTAAACGGATTAAGGACCTCGGGGATCCCATGCCCCCGGCTGGAAAAGATGAGGTTCCTGAAGAATTGGTTTCTGAACTGGAGAGTTGGATTCGGCGTGGAGCTCCAGACCCACGCACTGGCAAGTCGGCTGGTGTCATCAAAAGTGAACAGGACAAGGAAAAGGCCAAGAACCACTGGGCCTTTCAGAAGGTAAAATCCCCCATCATCCCCTCGGCTGACCTCATTTTCAGCGGCAAACTCAAGGGCTGGATCAAAACTCCCATTGACGCCTATATCCTGAGTAAGCTTGAGGAACAAAATATTGTCCCCTCACCCCCCGCGGACAAATGGTCATTGCTGCGTCGCGTTTCCTTTGATCTGACCGGTCTTCCTCCTTCCTATGAAGACATGCAGCGTTTCACAAACGGAGAGGAATCTTACGAGCAGGTGGTCGATCGCTTATTGGCAAGCCCTCAGTACGGGGAAAAATGGGCCCGGCACTGGCTTGATGTCGCAAGGTACTCGGATACCACCGGTGGAGATAACCGCCGCGGCAATATCTCACGCTATGTCTACGCACACACCTACCGGGACTGGGTCATCAATGCCTTCAATGAAGACAAACCCTACGATAGATTTCTCATCGAACAGGTTGCTGCAGACAACCCGAAGGGGAGGGAACGTCACGAAGACCTAGCAGCACTTGGCTTTCTCACGCTCGGCCCGCGCGTACTAGGTGGCGATGAGATCATTGATGATCGTATTGATGTGATCACCCGTGGCACGATGGGTGTCGCCGTTTACTGCGCCCGTTGCCACGACCATAAATTTGATCCCATCAGCATGGCTGATTATTACTCTCTCTACGGCATACTCAACAGCTCTTATGAACCTCCCGAGGCGGAAAAACCGGTATTAATTCCAGACTGGGGAAAAAGTTCTTCCAACTCAGGTGCTTACAACGCCAACCCCGATTACGCCGAATTTCAGGCAAAAAAGACAAAACTGGAAAAGGACCATGAACAATTCCGCCTCAAGGAGGAATATGAAATGAAAAAAGAGTCACGGGGCAAGGCTGACACCTACATGTACTGGTCCCACATGTTCACCAAAGCCGAGTTACGGATAGACCGCAACCGAGGCCAATTTGAACGTGCGGTAGAAGAAATGCAGAAGAAGGCCGGGGTAAAAGTTGACAACAAGAACCGTATCCGCCTTAAAGCCGAGGTTGGAGAAACCTGGCAGCGCTATCTAAGTCGCAAGCGTGAGGATGACCGTGTGTTCGGACCGTGGAAGGTATACGGGAATGTAGCCACAAACCGATTGGGTGGCTTCATCCCTGGTGAACTTACCAAGGCGCGGCAGAAACTGGTTCCCATGCTCAATCAGGACCCCAAAAAGAAGGGCAAAAAAATCAACCCCATCGTCGCTTCATATTTTCCGATCAACAAACCTCCCCGCACCATGCTTGAGGTAGCAAAACGCTATAAGGCGCTTTTCGACCTTGCCTCGGAACAATGGCTGTATGTCAACCAAGTTTACACTGCCAAAAAGAACGAAGCCTTAAGGCAGAAAAAAGATCCCATGGCCCCTCCCAAGAACATGGGGGATGCCCAGAAACGGTTTGGCATCGAATTCGACAAACAATTTGGCAAGGATTATGCCAAGAACATGGAGGAAATTCGTCGAGTCATGTTTGATAGAGGCCACCCCGGTCACTACCGATTTGATGATCTCAAGCGTAGAAATGGTGGACTGGAGCGCGAGGAAAGAGAACGGTTCATTTCCAAGATTGAGAGCTTGAAGATTAATCATCCCGGTTCGCCCCCGCGGGCCATGGTGCTCATGGATAAAGGCAATCCCCGTGATGAAGCCATCAAGCTGGCGGGAGGTAAACGTGGCAAAGTTGTCCCACGACAGTTTCTGGAAATCCTTTCTGGCCCTGAGCGGAAACCGTTCAAAATAGGATCTGGTCGACTGGAACTAGGCAGAGCCATTGCCGACAAGGAAAACCCTCTTACTGCGCGAGTCATGGTCAACCGCATCTGGATGCACCATTTCGGAAGGGGCATCGTAACCTCGATTAACGAATTTGGGCTGCGCGCGACCGATCCTTCCCATCCTGAGTTACTGGATTATTTGGCCTGGTACTTCACGGAAAACGCCTGGTCCATGAAAAAGCTGCACAAGCATATACTCATGTCCAATACCTACCAGCAGACCAGTGACAACAACCCTCGCTATGGCATCAAAGACCCGGACAATATCTACTACTACAAGATGAATCGACGGCGATTGGATCTTGAATCCTTCCGGGATGGATTACTGAGCGTGTCTGGGAAACTGGACCCACAAATGGGAGGCAAACCCTTGAGACTAACCGGCGGGGGCCCCAATTATCGACGCACCATTTATGGACTAGTGGATCGACGCAACCTGGATGAAATGTTCAAAACATTTGATTTTGCAAACCCGGATTCCACTTTCGGTCAACGTTTTACCTCCACAGTGTCGCAGCAGGCACTTTTTATGATGAATAGCCCCATGGTAGTAGATCTCGCCAGCCGAATTGTGAATCGGCAGGAATTTAAGAGCATTCAGAATGATCGAAGCCGTATCACCACACTATACAACATGGTGTATCAGCGAGACCCTGAGCCTATAGAAGCCAAGCTCGGGCAACGTTTCCTCCAGGAACAAACTGGCGGAGTTACAACCTCAAACATGTCCAAAGCCCCCACTTGGTACAACGGTTTTGGCCAGTGGAACGTCCTCGATAAGGAAAAGAAAGTGTATGCCGTACAATTTCGCCAATTCCCGTTTACCGATGGAAAAGTATGGAAAGGCAATTCATCAGCTTACGGCCCCTTAAAGCTGACCGCCCAGGGGGGGCATCCTGGCCCTCAACCGAACGTCGCTGTAATCCGCCGCTGGGTCGCGCCCATGAACACCACCGTCACCATCTCTGGCAGGCTCGAGCATCAGTTGAATGATGAGGCGCAATCTTTTTACGATGATTTTAAGGATGAACAGCGGAAATGGTATGATAAGAACGCATGGGATGGAGTAACCGGAATCGTCGTGTGGAGCCGTACCGCCAACCGAAGTGGACAGCGTTTTGGGAAGGAGATTTGGCGATCTGACGTGCGCCGTGGACGTCGCGATGCCTCCGGTCAGGAAATTAATGTACAACCTGGAGACACCATCGACTTTATCGTCACCAGCAAGGGCTACCAAAATCCAAACACGTTGCGCAGTGTAGCAGCACAATTCAAACTCGAGAATCCTCAACAGGATAATTTCACCTGGAACCCGAAGGTTAGCATCAAACCTGAGCTTGCCCAAGCTATGCAAAGGAAGGCCGGAACGATGATGGTCACCTCCTGGACCGCCGCTGATGAGTTTGAAGGAGCCAGTTACAAACCCAAACCCCTCAATGCCTGGGAAAAATACACGCAGGTTCTTCTGCTCTCGAACGAAGCCGCCTACACGGATTAAGACGACTCACGAGCGGGCACGAGTGGGAGTAATTCATGTTTCTGTCCCTGTAATTCGCGTTGTTCCTCCAGAGCACGCATTAACTCTTCTTCAGGCAAATTAGGCTGAGCCATAAGGCGGGTAAGGGCCGCCAGCTTCAGGTCTAAATATTGATCGCGCATACGTGTAACCAAATCCTTTAATTGCCGGGAGGGATCGGGAATCTCGCTCGCTTCTGCTAGAACACCTGTCAGGAGTCGACTGGAATCTGCATCCAAATCATTCACCAAAATCTCTACCGATGCACCGGTTTGCGCAGCCCTCTCGAGAATCGCCCTTACTTGCGAATGCTTAACCCACCGCAAATCCAGACAATCGGCTGTCCAATCACTGAATGCCTGATCATAGAAAGCCAAACGCAACAGCCAACGCTCCTGTTGTGAAGGCGGCTCAGTTTGAACCACCTGTCCTGTTTCCGAAGTGCTAGTCGGGCGAGCATTAGCTGGCTTCGGTACAGTAATGCGCTGAAACTCCACTCGCACCGATTCAGCAGAAGCTCCCACCGCCAATGCTGTTTGTTGCGCGCACCCATCCAACAGAACCGCATCCTTCGTTTTGCGAACCGCTAATCCCATCGCCTTGACAACCTCACGCTGCCCCCGTTCTTGCTGCACATTGTGCTCGCTCAACAAGTGGCTCAGGTAAAAATCAAAAAAACCGGGGGCCTTGTTCATAAGATCCCGGAATGCATCGACTCCTTGTTCACGAATATAGCTATCTGGGTCATGCGGCGCAGGCACCTTCATCACCCGCACGGCTAGCTCTGATTCCAGCAAAGAATCGAATGAACGCACTGCCGCTTCCTGTCCGGCCGTATCCGAGTCAAAACACAACACCACCTCAGATGTATATCGCTTAAGAATACGAGCGTGCTCAGCGGTAAGTGCGGTCCCCTGCGGAGCCACCACATTTTTGAGACCCGCCATGTAACAGGCCATCGTGTCTAACTGCCCTTCACACACGAGAGCAGATTCGGCATCTAGAATTTCACGCCGCGCCTTATCCAAACCATAAAATACTCTACTTTTATGAAATAAAACTGTCTCTGGAGAATTTACATATTTTGCCGCCTTTACTTCTGCTTCCAACACTCGTCCGCTGAACCCTATTACCCGGCCCTGCTCATCGTTAATGGGAAACATTAACCGGCCTCGAAAACGCCCGTACCGTTTCCCATCCCGATTAGCCACTAATCCCGACTCCTCCATTAAGCCTAAATCGAAACTCTTCGCACGCGCCCAGTTTACGGTGTCCTCCCAGGATTCCGGAGCAAACCCCAACTGAAACAATTCGGCCGCCCCGCGGGTAATACCCCGAGATTTAAGATAATCACGAGCCGGTTGTCCAATGTCCTCATTAATAAGGACATCATGCCAGCGTTTGGCCAGTTCTGCATGCACATGCAACAGTCGGTTCTTCTGGTTTCTCGTTTTTTCCGCCTGCGGGTTCTGCTCAAACTCAAAGACAATCCCTGCCCGCTCGGCCAGTCTCCTGACCGCTTCAACAAATTCCAGATGTTCATACTCCTGCAAAAACTTGAATACATCACCGCCTGCATTACAACCAAAGCAGTGGTAAATCTGTCTTTGTGGATTAACATTGAAACTCGGACTTTTCTCGTTATGGAAAGGGCACAGAGCCACATAGTTCCCTCCCGCCTTTTTCAGGGGGAAATAACCACCGATTACTTCAATGATATCACTCGCTACACGAATCTTATCGAGCGTTGATTGGGAAATGCGCCCAGCCATGGCCACCTATCGTTGATCGTTGTTAAACAACCACTGACGAATGTTGGCCGCCTCTGGATGCTGAGGATTCAACTTTAGAATCCGTCGGTAATGGATTTCGGCCTGCTCGGGAACCTTAAGGTGTTCTGAATAAATCACGGCCAACCCCAGATGGGCCGGCACATAATCCCGGTATACCTCGAGCAGCTTCTGAAATTCCCGTGCTGCATCAATATAATACTCACTC
>CAZAIZ010000096.1:0-6256 GCA_964485275.1 uncultured Pedosphaera sp. | reverse complement strand
TCCTCAGTTTAGATTTGCCCGTTTTTGTCACCAGGGAAGTTTTCAAGTATAAGGTGTTGAGGTTTTTCAACCTACCTAACTCCTCAAGGCCTTTATCGGTTACTTTGGGGCAGTCTAAACTAAGCCAGGCAATCTGCTGCAACTTGGCCACCTCTTCAAGGCCTTTATCGGTTACTTTGGGACAGTCTAAATCAAGCCAGGCAATCTGCTGCAACTTGGCCACCTCTTCAAGGCCTTTATCGGTTACTTTGGGACAGTCTAAATCAAGCCAAGTAATCTGCTGTAACTTGGCCACCTCCTTGAGGGTAGCATCCGTTATATTAGGACCACTCAAACACAGTCTATTAAGCTGCTTTAACTTACCCAACTCTTTGAATCCCTCGCTTGTGACCTGAGGGCAGAGTCTTAACCACAGGGATGTGATTTGATCGACCTTGACCAACTCCTTAAGCTCGTGATCGGTTATATCAGTTTCGCTAAAACTTAGAGCTGTCACCCTATCCAAGTCCGCCTTGGTAAGATCGCCTGCAGGTTTCCGAAGGCGGTCGCGAATTTCTACTTCAACGTTCCCTATCGACACCCCGGCAGTCTTTATGTTGGCTTTCCCCTGAATTGGCTCAGTGCCTTTCAGGATCAACTTGAGTCTTTTGATAAACTCCTTCTCTCTTTCTATGTAGAATGCTGACCGCGGCACGGTCCCCGCTGCGCTGGTTCGGTTAACCCCATCCAGATTGTAGAAATCAGGCTGGGGACCAAAGCTGCCTGCGTTTTTTGGCCAGACAATCCTCCCTTCCGGATCAAGCACAAAGTAAGCAGGGGAACCAGGTTTCCCAAAAATCTCACTCAATTTCTGTTCTTCAGCGTCAGCTCGTATTCTCTGGGACCAATCCACCTTAACCAACTCCAGTTCTTTCTGCGCAAAATCAAGGAACCGAGGCTGGGTATAGATAAAATTCCACTGGAAACCGCCGACCTCGTTGCTGGAAATCATATAGGCCAACAGAATCCGTTTATTGTTTTTCCGGGCACGCATTATTGCCGCCCGGAGATCCGTGCCCCACATTTTTTTTGCACGCGGATCTGGCGCAGGTGGCTTGCCCATCGCCTTTATCCTTCTATCAGTCTCAGCACCTGGTTCCTCCCCAAGCTCAAGCCAAAAGTAGTCCACATTTTGGTCACACCCTGCCAACACCATCACTGCAATAGCCAAGAGCCCGTTTAATTTAATCTTCACGGGCCAGAATTTAGCACAATTGCTGAGATTAGTGGCCATTGATAAAACAATGGGACCTATTGACTACACCAATCGAATAGGCACCTTGAATCTCAGGTAAAGGCTATCTCCAAATCCCAGAACGAACCAATTTCGCTTTTGCTTTTGCCCCTCTCCCGCTAGGTTGCGCTGCGCGTGGCACTAAACTTGCACAATTCAATTAGCCGAAAGGTGGAACCTTTTTTCCCGCTGGATCCAGCAGGAAAAAAGGTGGGAATGTATTGTTGCGGCCCTACCGTGCACGACTTTGCTCATATCGGCAACTTCCGCACCTTCGTCTTCGCCGATCTAGTCCGTCGTTACCTCGATTTTCGTGGATATAATGTCAACCATGTGATGAATATCACGGATGTAGAGGATAAAATTATCCGCCGCGTGGCCGAGCAAAAGACCACTCTGAGTGAATACACCGCCCAGTATCAGGATGCGTTTTTCGAGGATCTTAAAATTCTTAATTGTGTGGATCCACACCATATCCCCAAGGCCACCGATCATATCCCTGAAATGATCGATTTAATCGGCAAACTCATGGAGCGTGGTGTTGCCTATCAGGCCCCCGATAAATCAATCTATTTTTCCATTGAGAAATACCAGGGTTGCGGCTGCCAATATGGCAAACTCGTAAAACTTAATTTTGAAGAAATGCGTCAGGGCGAACGTGTGAGCGACGATGAATATGAAAAGGAATCCATTGGCGACTTTGCCCTCTGGAAAGCCCGCGTTGATGAAGATGGCGAAGTGTATTGGCCCAGCCCATGGGGAGACGGACGCCCCGGTTGGCACATTGAATGCAGTGCCATGAGTATGAAAATATTGGGAACCAGCTTTGATCTTCACTTGGGAGGCGAAGACCTAGCCTTTCCGCATCACGAGGATGAAATCGCCCAAAGCGAGGGAGCCAACGTTCAGGAGGAGGGCAAACCGTTTGTAAAGTATTGGCTACACGGTGCGCACCTTTTGGTGGAGGGAAAGAAGATGAGTAAGAGTCTGGGTAATTTCTACACCCTGCGGGATCTCCTCGATAAAGGCTATAACGGCAACGAGATCCGCCAGTTGATGATTAGCGCACATTACCGCGAAACCTTCAATTTTACCCTAGATGGACTGGCCGGCGCACGCACCGCCCTAAACCGGATTAATGAATGTGTAACCAAACTACGCGGAGTTGCCGACGGCACACACTCCGAACCCGCTGCTGAAGTAATTACAAAATTTACCACTGCCCTTGATGATGACCTCAATGTCTCCAGTGCGTGGGGAGCAGTGTTTAACTGGGTACGTGACTGCAACCGTAAACTTGCCGATAACTCAATGACTGCGGAAACAGCTGCAGCTGAACTGGCCGCATGGGGGCGCATTGACACTGTCCTGGGAGTAGAGGTTGAAAATGAGGAAGCCCCAGCCCAACTGATTGAACTCATGAAAGAACGTACCCAAGCCCGCGAATCCAAGGACTTTGCCCGGGCCGATGCCATCCGCGACGAATTGACCGCCAAAGGCTGGAGCATTGAGGACACCGCACAAGGACCGCGCCTCAAGCGCCTTTAAGCCATGGCCGGCCTATTCATCACTTTTGAGGGCACTGAAGGCTGCGGTAAATCCACCCACATTAAAAAACTGGCCGCGCGCCTGGAAACTGAAGGTCACACAGTGCGCAAACTGCGTGAACCCGGTGGCACTGAAAGTGGCGAACCTATTCGGGAACTCCTCAAGCATGGCCCCGACAACTTGAGCGCTGAAACCGAGCTGCTCCTCATGAACGCCAGCCGCGCCCAGCTCGTGCGCGAGGTAATCCGACCTGCCCTTGCAGCCGGCGAAATCGTTCTATGTGACAGGTTTTACGATTCCTCAACTGTCTATCAGGGTATCGGCCGGGGATTGGACCCAAAACAGGTCCAAAGGGTGATTGAATTTGCTGTTGGAGACACACTGCCTGAGCTGACACTTCTTCTTCAAATCCCCTTGGAAACGAGCGAAGAACGTCTGGCCCGCCGAATGGGCACTGACCGCTTCGAACAGGCCGATCGTGCTTTTTTTGAACGGGTTGAACAGGGATACCAGGATTTGGCCGCAGCACATCCTGAACGAATCCACGCCATTGATGCTGATCTTTCCATAGAGACTGTGGAAACCGAAATATGGAAAATTATTTCAAATACACTAAATAACCGAGAATAGCCGTTGACATTCCCGCCGGTTCAGTTAGCCTCCCGCTCCCATTTTTATGGCCAATCAGGTTAAAATTAACATCAAGAAAGTCGCCGATCTCAAGCCAGAAGAGAAACTTGAATGGAGGCGCAATTATCTCTCACGGAAAACCGCCCGGAAAACCGTACACAATGACCGTGTGCGTGAGCGCCTAACCAACCTGCGCCGCACCCTGCGAAGAGCAACTGAGGCCAAGGACTCGACCAAGGCTGCCCAAACTCTCAAGGAGCTGTACAGCGCCTTGGATAAGGCCGCCAAGGTTGGCGTCATTCACAAGCGTGCTGCAGCGCGCCGTAAGAGCCGGTACTCTGCATCGGTAAAAGCAATCGCTGCTTAAGGGAAATTTCAGGAATGCGCCCGCTGCAAGGCTGGGCGCTTTTTTGTTGCCCAAATGGGGCGACGAGCTAGAACCGCTGTTCATGCGAAAGACATTATTAAGTTTATTGCTCTTTGCCCTCTCCTTATCTGCAGCAGACCGCAAACCCAATGTCATAATTATTTACACCGATGACCAGGGCTCGGTCGATCTGAACTGTTATGGATCAAGAGACCTCACCACGCCACATATGGACTCCCTCGCCAGGCGCGGGGTGCGGTTTACCCAATTTTATGCGGCGGCACCGGTGTGTTCGCCTTCGCGGGCGGGGCTACTTACCGGCCGCCATCCTGTGCGGGCTGGTATGCCGAGCAATGCCGGTTCTACCAAGGGCCGGGCCGGGTTGGCTCCAAGTGAGGTGACTATTGCCGAAATGATGAAGGCTGACGGTTACACCACTGCACACATTGGCAAATGGCATTTGGGCTACACACCCGAAACGATGCCCAATGGGCAGGGCTTCGATCATTCCTTCGGACACATGGGTGGATGTATCGACAACTACTCACATTTCTTCTACTGGCAGGGCCCTAACCGGCATGATCTCTGGCGCAACGGAAAAGAGATTTTTGAAGACGGTAGATTCTTTCCAGAACTGATGGCCGCGGAGGCCGCGAAGTTCATTCAGCAAAACAGAAAGAATCCCTTTTTCATGTATTTCGCGCTGAACACTCCACACTATCCTTATCAGGGATACGCCAAGTGGCTAAAGCATTACGCAAAGCTACCCTACCCTCGTAACCTATACGCAGCGTTCCTCTCCACACAGGACGAGGCCATAGGTCAACTTGTGGCGACGGTGGACAAACTCGGATTACGGAAGGACACGATCATCATTTTCCAGAGTGACCACGGCCACAGCCATGAGGAGCGCGCTCATTTTGGAGGCGGCAGTTCAGGGCCGTATCGTGGAGCCAAATTTTCTATGTTTGAAGGAGGTATACGCGTACCTGCCATCATCAGTTGGCCGGGGACTTTACCAGAAGGGGTAGTAAGAGATCAGGTAGCACATAGCTGCGATTGGCTGCCCACCATTGCCGAGCTTACGGGAGTTAAGCTGCTAAATAAGGACATTGATGGTAAAAGCATTGTAAAGTTGATCAAACAGAATGACGCACAGACACCACACGATGTATTGCATTGGCAGACTGGCCGAAGCCGGCCACAGTGGGCGGTGCGTCAGGGCGACTGGAAGTTGATCGGTAACCCGAAGGACACCAGCAACAAGGCTCCTCTAACCGCCAAAGACAAACTCTTTCTCGTGAATTTAAAAGAGAGCGTTAACGAAATGAAAAATCTCGCACCAGACCATCCCGAGATCACCCAACGGTTAAAGAATCTGCACGACCAATGGACGGCAAAAAACGCTAAATAAATGGCTAATATCTGAGACAGCTCCGAGCGCGGGTTTCACTTCTTCGAATCCATCGGATATATCTTAATCAGTTGCTTGGATAAAGTTTGCGCACCGGCTATTTGGTCAGGAGTCATTTTCTTCATGAGTTTAGCCTTTTCTAGCTTAGCATCTGGAATCGTGGTGATATTGTAGCAAGCAAGGGTAGTCACAGCGTTCTTTTCAACTCCCTGGCCATATTGGTACAATTTTCCGATTGCCAAAGGGGTCCAAAAATTACCCCCGTGCTTCATAGCCTTCAGATACCAACCCAAACCAGCAACGTCGTCCCTTTCCACATCAAGCCCATTATCATATGCATATCCAACGTCATTTAATGCAGGAACATAATTTTGTATTGCGGCCTTTCTGTACCACTTAAGTGCTTCGACATGATCAGTCTTTACCCCGAAACCATGTCGATACATCAGGCCTTACGCTCGTTGCGCAGCAGCTTGATTTTTGTCAACCCATTTACGCTGGATAATGAGGGCTTCAATGTAATCCTGTTGAGTCCCTTTCTTTGCCTGAAATAGTGTTGCCAATGCGTGTTGGGCATCGGCATCTCCGGTAAATGCCTTGACCTTGAGTTCAAGTATTTGCTCCCTTTCGGCACTTACCAAAGGCAGACACAGGCCGAACGCCAACAGAATTATTAGCTTAGTCTTCATTGCTGCAGAAAGTTAACTTCAGGCCTATGATTTGCAAGTCTACTCAACCAAATTAGATTACCGCTTCGACTGCGCCAGCATCCACTTAATTATCCGTTCACGCGCTTCCCTGGGTGGCGGGGTTACGTGCCCGCCATTGACGACCCGCCACAACTCAACAACCACATTGCCGGCCTTGTTGGTATAACGTTTAACGGTCGTTTCCTTGCCCTGAACACGCCGGGCCATATCAATCTTCTCCTTACTGGAATCAATTTCCTCGAGGCATTTGTTAAACTTACGCCAATTATCAAAATTCTCCTCTGCAGAAGGATAAGCCCTGAACCCAAATCTAC
>CAZAIZ010000095.1:0-6257 GCA_964485275.1 uncultured Pedosphaera sp. | reverse complement strand
AGCAATTGATTTCTCAGGATGACCAGATGGATTCGCTTAATAAATTTTATCAGGAAGAACTGGTGGCGATGATGCAAATTGATCCGGAATTGATTGCCGGTTATCTGGATTTGGGTGTTATAGTCAAACGTCTGGAACGAGTGGCTGATCATGCCATCAACATTGCCGAGGATGTCCTCATTATTGGAAAAACAGCAGACCCCTCATGAATTTCCGGGAAAGACTATTTTTCATATTTGTAACATGGATGTTATTTTCCCGTGACCAAACCGGTTTAACCTGCTGGTGTTATTTTGAATCACCTTTTCGGGTGAGCTCAAAAAAGAATGCTACTGGATTGTTAACCAACACAACATATTTGAGATAAACATGATTAATAATATAATGACTAAAGCCCTGCGCTTGGGCGTTCTGGCCGGCATTTCTGCTCTAAACGCTGAAGCCAGTGACAACAAAGCTCTGCTGAATAAGCTGGTTGAGAAAGGAACACTTACTCGAGCAGAAGCAGATGCACTCCTGGAGGAGAGTCATGCTGAGTTCAATAGCTCTGTGCCTAGTTGGGTGGATAGTCTTACGCTCAAGGGTGATTTGCGCTTGCGTTATGATCATGTGACAGATAGTCCTTCAAGCGGAGCCGCGGCCCATGATCGCTGGCGTTACCGCTTTCGTTATGGGGGTACTGCCAGCATGAATAACGGGGTTAAAGCCGGCTTCCGTTTAGCTACCGGAGGTGAGGGGGCAACAGATGACATCGGCTCAACCAACCAGACATTTTCAAATGGATTTGCCTTGGATTCGATTAGCTTGGATCAGGCTTGGGCACAAATGGAAGTCAGTGAGGTTACCTTAATTGGAGGTAAGCTGCAGAACTTCGAGAAAAACGGCTGGAAGGTTTCCAAGGCGTTGTTCGATGGAGATATTTCTCCTGAGGGTTTCGAGGCTCATTACAGTACCGACGCAGGAGGCATGAGCCTTGGTTTTCATGGCGGTGTCTACTTTGTTAACGGTGAAAATATAGGTGCGAGTAGTAATATCAACAACATGTACATGGGGCAGATCACAGCCAATGGCTCCCTGAATGAAAGCACAAAACTGGATTTAGGGTTTGGTGCATACACCGTTGATGATGGTGGATTGGGATCTGCGGGGAAATCCGCCCGCAAAGGAAACTCCTCAGGCGTGGGTTACTCTCCCGTGTTTCTTGACGGGGTTCTCGGTTTTAAGACGGGTCCAGGCATTAAGCTGTACGGAACATGGGTAAATAATCAGGAATCATCTGCTACCAAAGATACTGGGTACATCAGTGGGATTAAGTTTGGGAGTGCCAAGAAAGCAGGCCAGTGGGAAGCCAAGATTGAATATCGCAGTCTGGAGAAGGATGCGGTATGGGATGACCTGACAGACTCGGATTTCGGTGCCTTTGGAGCTGGGGGTACTGCTGATGAGTTTAAATCGGGGACGAATGTTGAAGGGACAATTCTTCAGTTTAAGTATATGATATATGACAATGTTCAGACGGCTGTCACACTGTTTACTACCGAGTCTGAAGATGGCACCGATGGGGAAAGTAGCAACAGCATCAAGGCCGACTTAATCTTCAAGTTTTGAACTTATCAAAACAATCAATCGCACAGACGGCCCGACGTAATCCGGGCCGTTTTTCTTAGTACAAGCCTTTAAAAACAGTGGAAAAAACTTAAAATATTTATTGACGATGAGACTTAGTCGCACTAACTTCAACTCATGCGAATGAGACCCGTTCTCATAATTTGCGCTAAGAATAAGAGAATGAGTCTCAATATTGAAATGGAAAAAATAAATCACTTATTTCTTACTGTACTGATTGTCAGTGCAGGTACGGCTGTTGGGCAGGAAAAAACCCAACAAGATAAAATTGATGCACTGGAAAGGCAGCTAATTGAGTTGAAGCAACAGGCTGAGAAACCTGATTTCTTAAATCAAGCTGCAGCCAAAGGTTTGCAACTAAACTTCTACGGTCAGCTTACGTGGGCATCGGGCGGCGGAACCACCAAGGCGGACGCTTACCGTTATGTGCTCGTCCCGAGCTACAAACTCAGCGACTACGCTAAGTTTGTTTCTGAATTCGAGCTTGAGCACGGTGGTGTGAAAGACGGTTCAGCCGACCGTTTTTCCGGAGCCTTGGAGTTGGAGCAGATGTACATTGATGTGAACGTCAATGAATATGTAAACTGGCGTTCTCTGGGTGTTTCTTTGATTCCAATTGGTGAGATCAATCAATACCACGAGCCGGACCAGTTCTACTCCTCATTCCGTCCTCAGATCTACAAGAGCATCATCCCAACTACTTGGATGGAATTGGGTACCGGCATCAACGGTAACACGCCTGTTGAAGGTCTTTCATACGAGTACTACCTGTCTCAAGGCTTGAATCCAGATACAGGAAACGCAGGCATGGATAATACTGCGTGGACATTTAAAAATGCCCGCCCTGACCTAAACAATAAGGATATTCATAGCTACGCCCACTCCTTGAAACTGGCCTATGACCATGGCGGTCTGCACACCAGTGCGTCCACTTATATGACCACTAACCACAACAGCGATGGTGAAGAATCTGATGTTCAACTATATTCGTTGTATGGATCCTATCGATTTGAAAACGGATTGGAGTTGGTTGCAGAGAAAGCTTGGTGGGATATCGATAGCCCTCAAAATCTCACAGATGCTGCCGAAACAGACATCACCAATGATGAGTTTGGCGGTTACCGTCTTGAGGCTGCCTACCACATTCCTCACGGTGACAATACCATCACTCCGTTCATTCGTTATGAAGAACTGGATACGGCCGTAGATAATAGTGCCGACACCGAATACCTCACCTTTGGTCTCATGTACAAATTCGGTGACAACTGGGAAATCAAAGCCAACGTTGAGAAGAAAGAAACAGCCACCGGTACTGAGACTGACACGATTCAGCTCTCTGTAGGTATGCAGTTCTAACACAAGTTTTGCAGTAGGCTTTGTGGCCAATTGCGATAAACCAATAGGGGAGGCACCCCGGAAGGGGTGCCTCCGTCCCGAAAAACGGTTTAAGTCTTTAAAGATTAGTTAACTTAGATTGCGATTATAGTCGGCACTACGTTTTAGCGGGTGTCGGCTTTAAACATTGAAAATGAATATAGAGCGCTTCCAGATTTTCAGCTTGCTTCTGTTTTTTTGTGGTTTTATCGGTGTCGAGACTGGGGCAGCAAAAACGTACCTTACTCCAAAGCAAGCTGAGAAAGTCTGTTTTCCTCTTGCTGACAAGTTTGAGTGGAAGACCCATCGTTATTCCATGGAGGAGATCAAAGCAATTTACCATGCCAGTGGACTCAAGGTGATGGATCCAGCTATCTGGTATGGCGTGGCCTACAAGGATAATAAGGTGATTGGGGTGCTGGCTTTTGACCGCTGTATTGGTAAGCACGATTATATCGATTACGTGATCGCTTTAACTGCTGAGGGTAAAGTGAAGCAAGTGGAGATACTTAATTATCGTGAAAGTTGGGGGTATCAGGTGCGCCGCGAGAGCTGGAGGAAGCAATTTATTGGAAAAGATGTCTCTTCTAGATTAAATCTTAATGATGGCATTCACAATATCACCGGGGCCACGCTCTCATGCCGTGGGATTAGTCGGGGTGTTAAGCGTGTTTGTCATACGTGGGACGTGGTTTTGCGTCCTGCTTTGGTGGCTGGGGGTAGGCTGCCAAAGTCTTCCTCCAAAGACTGAAAATCTTCAGTCCATTACTCGGTTGCAACCGCATCTGGGCACCTTTGTTTCAGTAACAGTTTTCGCTGAGCCAGAAAAAGCTCAGGAATCTATGGATTCTGCATTTAAAGAATTTCGCGAAGTTGATCGCCTTTTGAGTATTCACCGGCAGGACAGCGAGCTTGCCAGGGCCAATAAAGGTGGGCTGGTTAATCCAGAATTAAAACAGGTCCTTAATCAGGCACTTATAATATCGAGCAAAACGAAGGGAGCCTTTGACCCCACCATTCGTCCCCTGGTCGATCTCTGGGGGTTTATTAAGAAGGAGGGGTATCGGTTGCCCCGCCCCGGTGAACTCAAGCCAGTCCTGAAGCTTGTGAATTACCGGCAGGTGACTCTCAAAAACGAACGGTTGGAGTTTGGAGCCAAAGGGATGTCGATTGATTCGGGTGGTTTTGGCAAGGGCTATGCTGTGGACCGGGCGATTGAAGTCCTGAAAAAATCAGGAATTAAGAATGCGATGGTCAAGGCGGGGGGAGACCTGCGGGTTATAGGTCTGCCTCCGGGCAAAAAATATTGGACTGTGTTTATTGAGGATCCGCAAAAGAAAGGCAACCGGGTTAAAGTGGCCCTGCGGAGTGGTGCTTTGAGCACTTCAGGCAACTACGAGAATTTTTTTATCGAAAAAGGAAAACGCTACGGCCACTTGCTCGATCCCAGAACCGGACAGCCCGTGGAAGGAATAGGCAGTTGCACACTGGTGGCTCCCACTTGTTTTGAGAGTGATGCTTACGCTACCGCAGCGTGTGTTTTGGGGGTAAAACGAAGTCGGGAACTTCTGGGTAAACGCTATAGCATGAGGTTTGTCCTTTTGCCGGATCAAGGGCTTCCAAAAACTGTTACCGTTGGAAAGTTCCCTGTTCAGGATTAGTCATTGATTATGGTTCGACGTGACACAAAAAAACGCCCCGTTAATCGGGGAGTCGGAATGATTCTATTAAGCCGGGTTATTTACCCACGCAGTAAATCATGCCGTTGGTACGGATGAAGAGCTGCTTGCCGGCGATAGAGATGCTCGAACGGGTTTGGTCATCACCGTTTTCACCCATCTCGGCACGGTTGAGAATCTTTCCGCTCTTGGATTCAATCACGTAAGTCTCGCCTCCATGGTTTTGTAGATAGATTTTTCCATCGGCTGCAGTAGGGGAGCAGCGAACCAGCTTGCGGCTCTCCAAATTGGTCGTCCAATGGATTTTGCCAGTTTTGGGTTCGCAGGCGGCCATGGTCTTGTCTCGGCCTTCTCCGTACACAACAAAGAATTTACCTTCATAAAAGAGCGGCGTGCAAACATCACTAGTGAGTACGTCCTTGTTATTGCTGATCTGCCCTTCGCTTTTCCAGACCAGCTTGGTGTTTTTACCCGGAGTAATCGCATAGACCGGTTGTTTTTTGGGAGCACACACCAGTACTACTCCATCACCAACTACCGGCGAGGGAACCAGCCGCCACCACTGTTCGCGGTGACCGGGATTCCAGGTGCCCCAGCGCCAATGCTCCCTGCCGGTCTCCGGGTCGTGACCGGTTAGGACATCCCCGCCGGCAATCAAGAGTTCGCCATTGTGCGGAATGATGGTGCCGAAAGATTCCAGCGATTCCTTGTTGGCATCGGAAGGACGGACATGTTTCCAGAGCGTTTTGCCATTCTTGGGGTCTATGGCAAGGATGTAGGACGGGTTATTGGCCTTGCCCCGTCCCTTCACCTGCTCATCACGCTGCAGGATGGGTAGGTACAGCTTATCTTCATAGAGCGTGGGTGTGGCAGCAAAGGTCCATTGGAAGGTGAAGTCACCGTAATCCTTCTGGATATTACGTCGCCAGATCAGGTCGCCTTTTACGGTATAGCCCAGCAGGTCGCCGTTGCCGAAAAAGAACACAACGATCTCCCCGTCGGTTACTGCAGAAGGCGAAGCGTAATTGGTACGGTTATCCAGACGGTAGTCGGCTCCATCCCCATTGGGGCGGTAACCGCTGCCCGCGTTGCTTTCCCAGAGGATCTTGCCACTCTTGCGATCCAGACACATTGCCAGCAGTTTGCCCCTGCCGCTGCCAGCATCCTCAATCTGTGCGGCAGTCAGAAACACATGGTTGCCGGAAATAATCGGCGTGGCGGCCGAGACACCGGGCAGCGCGGTTTTCCAGGCGATATTCTTGGTCTTGGAAAACTTGGTTGGCAGACCGGTGGCCGTGGTGGCTCCGTTGTAGTTGGGCCCACGCCAGTTGGTCCAGTCGCCTGCCAGGGCACTGAAACTGAGGCTGAGAACTGTGAGAGTGGGAATCAGGTTCTTTATCATATCAAGTTTTGGTTTAAATTGGACGAGTGGATTTTAAGTTTACTTCAGGTCCTTCACAAAGGCTTTGTATGCACTTTGGGCAGTGGAACGCCAAGTTTTTTCCTGTTCCTTGGAAACCTGTGGCGGTTCACTTTCCAGTTGAGGCGCTTCGCTCGGGGCAATGTGGAATCGGTAGT
>CAZAIZ010000094.1:0-6268 GCA_964485275.1 uncultured Pedosphaera sp. | reverse complement strand
ATGCGTCTTTCAAGACCGGTTGGGATGGAAGCCAGTTGGAAGTTATTTGGTATCATTTCCTGACCAACCTGTTTCAGGTTTTTTATGTTTGGTTGATGATTTTTGGTTTTATCAATTTTTTCAGGGAATTCTTTTCCAAGGAAAACAAATGGGTACGTTATCTATCGGACTCTTCCTACTGGATTTATATCATGCATATGCCCCTGATAGTGATCCTTCAATTTTGGGTGAGTAAATGGCCTTACCCAAGTATGGTGAAATTTATCTTTATCTGTATTTTGACTATAGGAGTTCTTCTTATGATCTATGAATATGCCATTCGTTACACCTGGGTGGGCACTATGCTCAACGGAAAGCGTGTCCGGGAATCTTCTGCACCCTAGTTTACTTGCCTCAACCTGAAGCAAACGGCAACCTCTTGTTCATGTATCGATGTTTTTTGAGCGCTGTGCTTTTGCCTTTTATTGTTCTGGCGGCAGATAAAAAGAAAACTGAGCCGGGGCCTCTGCTTTCTTTGGAGCGCATTTACGGAAAAAGTGAATTCAGCTCCAAAGCGTATTCGCTTCGCTGGTTGGAGCTGGGTCAGGGTTACCTCAGGCAGGAGAAATCCAAGGAGACCAAGGATGCTCAGGATATTGTCCAGTACGATCCGGCTACCGGGAAAAAGAAAGTTTTGGTGGAGGCCGCAGCCCTGATTCCCAAAGGTAAAAAGAAGCCCTTGAGATTGAGCAGTTACACTTTTACCAAGGATCTCTCCAGGCTTTTGATTTTCACCAATACCAAGCGCGTGTGGCGGCGTAATACCCGCGGCGATTACTGGGTGCTTGACCGTGACAATGGCAAATTGCAGAAACTGGGGGGCAAAGCTCCGGAATCCACCCTGATGTTCGCCAAGTTTTCTCCTGCTAACAGCAATCAAGTGGCGTATGTGCGTGAAAAGAATATTTATGTGGAGGATTTGGAGACAGGCAAGATTCGTGTTCTGACCAGGCGTTCGAGTAAGACAATTATTAACGGCACCTTTGATTGGGTTTATGAGGAGGAACTGGGATTGCGGGATGGTTTTCGCTGGAGTCCCGATGGAAAGGCCATTGCCTACTGGCAGCTTGATGAGGAGGGCGTCCCGGAAATGAACATGCTCAATAATGTTTCAGGTTATTATCCCAAACTCATTAGCTTTCGTTATCCAAAAACAGGTGAGACCAACGCGATCTGTCGCGTGGGTGTTGTTCAATTAAAAGACGGCAAGACAATCTGGATGAAGGTCCCTGGGGATCCGCGCAATCATTACCTTGCTCGCATGGACTGGGCCGAAAATTCTGATGAACTTCTAGTGCAGCAGTTGAACCGTTTGCAGAACCAGAACAAGGTGATGCTGGCAGATGCGCACAGCGGAGAAGTGAAGACAGTTTATACTGATAAGGATAAGGCCTGGATTGAGGTCCGGTTCGGTTTCACTCAGTGGATTGGGAAGGGAAAACAGTTCACCTACGTGAGTGAACGGGAAGGTTGGCGGCAGCTTTACCTAGTTTCGCGAGATGGCAAAAAAGTGCGCAAGGTTACTGAAGGTAAATACGACATCATCCGCACGCTCAAAGTGGATGAGGCTTCGAATGTGTTATACTTCATTGCTTCGCCTGATAATGCCACTGAGCGCTATCTTTACCGGATCGGTCTGAATGGGAAGGGACTGAAACGTCTTTCACCTGCAGGTCAAACCGGTGCGCACAGCTACAATATATCTCCGGATTCAAAATGGGCTTTGCATACTTTTTCAAACATTGAGTCGCCACCGGTAACTAATTTGATTGAACTCCCTACACACAAGGTAATCCGGGTCATGGAGAAAAATAAGCCCTTGAAGGACAAGCTGGCAAAATTGAAGCGGCCAAAGTTGGAATTTTTCCGGATTAAAATTGGCCAGGACTTGGAGGTCGATGCATATGCGGTATTGCCGCCGGATATGGATCCCAAGAAAAAATATCCGCTATTCGTTTATGTATATGGAGAACCCGCTGGTCAGACGACAGTCAATAGTTGGCGCGGTTCAGGAGGCCTCTGGCACTGGATGCTGGCGCATCAGGGTTATGTAGTCATGAGTATCGATAATCGTGGCACAACGGCTCCCCGTGGTAATGCCTGGCGCAAGAGCATTTACCGGCAGGTGGGTATATTGGCATCGAGGGATCAGGCTGCGGCAGTGAAGCAGGTGTTGAAGGATCGGCCTTATCTGGATGCCGGGCGGGTGGGTGTCTGGGGGTGGAGTGGAGGTGGATCCATGACACTCAATGCACTTTTTCGTTACCCTGATCTTTACCGGATGGGGATTTCCGTCGCTCCAGTCCCAAACCAGCGCTTGTACGATACGATTTATCAGGAACGTTATATGGGTTTACCCAAGGATAATGAGGAAGGTTACAAGAATGGTTCGCCGATTACATTTGCCAAGAACCTAAAAGGAAAACTGTTGCTCGTCCATGGGACGACCGATGATAATGTGCATTATCAGGGAATGGCCAAATTGATTGATGAACTGGTGGCCAATAAAAAACAGTTTGAAATGTTGGCTTACCCAAACCGTTCTCACTCCATTCGGGAAGGGCGTAATACCACCCTGCATTTACGCACCGCGATGACGGACTTTTTAAGGCGTACGCTGCCGTCGGGGCCCCAATAGTTTTTGATACTCGGGCGGTGCCAACCTTGGCTGTTCCAGCCATTTCCCATAGAACACCTTGTCCTTGTAGCGGGCGACATCCCGGTCGGCTTCGGCCTGCCAAATACGCGAAGTTTGAGGGGTGTTGTAGTACTTTGGATTGGGACTTGCGTGATAGGCTGCCTGGATTGATTTAAGTGCCGCGTGTTTATTCGTATAGGAAATGCGCTGATCATTGTTCACTGAACGGGACAAAACGTCCAAAGTTGGTTTGTCAAAATGAAAAAAGGCGATTCTGGAGGGCGTACAGGAATAGAACAGCTCCCGCGGGGAAGGCTCCAGCGGGGATGACCTTGGCTGATAATGTTCAAGTTCTTCTGTGACCAGAACGGCCTTGTATTTGCCATTATCTACTCCGCCATCTGTATACCGGGTGACTTTGTGCGGTTGACGGTACGGAAAATGGTGGATGTATAATTTGTTATGATATTTGAGGATGACTCCGTAACCATTAGGGTTGCCGGTGGAGTTGCGGATGGTTGGCACATAAATCTCAGCGCCATTAAGAGTTGTACCATCCTTGAATTTTAGTTTCAGCCCTTCGGCCGAATGTGTGGATACAGTGAATACAAGGACAGAAACAAACAGGAGGATTCGTCTCATATGCCAACATAACATACCTCAACAGGTCTCGCAATGAGGATCAGATCCATTTGGCTAGACAATCTTATTGCGACTGCTAGGTTCGCTCTCCATTCAATTATGAAAAAACGCCTTGAGACACTCTTTTTTCTATTTTTTGCTCTGGTTGTATTGGTGCAAGCCAAGGACAAGCGCCCCAACATTCTTTTTGTCTTCAGTGACGACCATGCGCCGCATGCAATTGGAGCCTACAATGGTTGGCTTAAGTCAGTAAATCCCACTCCAGAAATCGACAAGCTGGCAAAGAATGGCATGCTCTTTGAGAAGAGTTTTTGTTCCAATTCCATCTGTGGCCCCAGTCGTGCCGTGATTATGAGCGGCAAGCACAGCCATAAGAATGGGTTCATGAATAACGGCAATTCATTTGACTGGAACCAACAGATTTTCCCCAAGCTCTTGCAAAAGGTCGGTTATCAGACCGCGATTTATGGAAAGAGTCACTTAAAGGGCCAGCCTCAAGGCTTTGATGACTGGAAGGTTTTGCCGGGTCAGGGTGATTACTATAATCCGGATCTGTTAACCTCGAAGGGTAAAGTGCGTATTGAGGGGCACTGTACAGATATCGTGACTGACTTGGCCGTTGATTGGTTGAAAGAGAGTCGTGATGGATCAAAACCTTTCATGTTGATGGTTCAGCATAAGGCTCCGCACCGCACATGGATGCCGGCCTTGCGCCATCTGAAGCTCTATGACGATATCGATATTCCTGAGCCGGAGACCCTGTTTGATCATTATAAGGATAATGCCCATCCAGCGCGTCATCAGGAGATGGAGATTGATCGGCATATGGACCCGAACTACGACCTTTTTGTGGATCTCACTGCTGAATTTTCCGGGACCCCAATTCAAAAACGTCAGGACAGGTCGGCGCGAAGAAATATGGAGAAGATGACCGAGGCACAGATGAAGGCTTGGCGGGCTCACTATGGTCCGCGTGATGAGGCCTTCCACAAGGCCAACCTCAAGGGCAAGGAATTGGTGCGGTGGAAATTTCAACGGTATGCCAAGAACTATCTGCGTTGCGTCAGGGGAGTGGATGAGAGCCTCGGCCGATTGCGGGCAACGCTTAAAGAGTTAAAGCTCGATGACAATACAGTGGTAATTTACAGTTCTGATCAGGGTTTCTACATTGGTGACCACGGTTGGTATGACAAACGTTGGATGTACGAGGAGTCCTTGAAGATGCCTTTTATTGTCAGCTGGCCAGGCGTCACCAAGCCGGGCACACGCAACACACATATGATCCAGAATATTGATTATGCGGAGACCTTTTTGGAAATTGCGGGTGCTAAAATTCCAAATGATATGCAAGGCCAATCACTGGTGCCTTTACTCAAGGGTCAGTCTCCCAAGGATTGGCGTTCCAGTATCTATTATCACTACTACGAGTATCCCAGTTTCCACATGGTGCCTCGTCATTACGGCATCCGTACTGAGCGTTACAAGTTGATGCACTTTTATCGTTTCGGCAACGAGTGGGAAATGTATGACCTCAAGAAGGATCCTGATGAATTGACCAATATTTATGGGAGGAAAGGAAAGGCCAAGCTGGCGGCTGATTTAAAAAAACAGCTTTACGCACTACAGAGGCATTACGGGGATGACAGCGACTTTGCAGAAATGCCGCAGGAATGGAAGGACAGGAATCGTCCGGGAACCGCCAAGAAGTAATTTTAGAGACCGTTCACCACATTCTCCAGTGGTTTGCCCTGGACTGCCTGCTTGGCAATGCGTGCAGAGGTAGTGCGCATCTCAATCATCCCTTCCCGACTGCAAAAGGCTGCATGACAGGTGGCAATCAGGTTGGGAGTGCGGGCTTCAGCTTTTGTTTTCAAAGGCTCATTTTCAATCACATCCAGTCCCGCCCCGGCAATCACGCCTTTGCGTAACGCAGAAAGAACATCCTTTTTCTTGATGATACCCCCTCGTGCGGTATTAACCAGATAGGCTGATGGTTTCATGAGTGAAAGTTCCTGCTCGGCAATAAGATAATGTGTTTCTTCGTTAAGAGGGCAGTGAATGGATACCACATCGGACGTTTTTAATAGACCGTTCAATGAATGGGTTCTTTTAATTCCAATCGCTTTTTCTGTGCCGCTGGGAAGGTAGGGATCATAAAATAAAACGTTGAATCCCAACGCTTTGGCCCTCAAGGCCGTGGCAGTTCCGATTCGGCCCAATCCAACCACCCCAAAGGTAAGGGAGCTGGTGCGGCGCAGCTTGTCTTTGGCTACCAATTTCCAGCCGGGTTTTTTGGCTTCGGCATCCAGCGAAAATAGTTGTCGCGTTAGCGCGAGGGAAAGGGCAATGGCATGGTCGGCAACCTCTTCTGTTCCATAGTCAGGCACATTACAGACGGGTATTCCCGCCCGGGCGGCTGCCTCAATATCAACTGAGTCGTAGCCAACTCCGTTACGGATTAGAGCCCGACAATGCTTCATTCGCGATATTGTGTTCTCGGTGATATTGGCGTTTTGCCAGATAATAAGAGCGTCTGCCTTGAGGATTTCAGGAGAGAAATTGGCCTCATTATCCGTGAGGAAATATTTTACCCGGGCGGTTTTTCCCAGAACCCTGGTTTCCAGGTCTACTCCGCTGTTGCTGGATGGGGCGGTTTTCCAATCGAGCACCGCAACCAGCGGCTTGCGTTTTTTATTTGGCATGCGGGTTATTTATCCCGGGCTAGCTTTAGCATGGCTTCACCAAAGGCCGTCCCGGCCTGCGCGAAAAACCAGGGGCTGCCGTAGTAATGATAGGGCCGGTCATTGCCAAATTGACGCCATTTATCAACGTCCTTGCTCCAGCCACCGGGGCCGGTGTAAATGGCGTGGGCTTCCATGTCCCAGTACTTGTCGGTTCGCACACACAATGTGTTCCCCTTGAATTCAGCCAGCTTGGGAACCGCTGCCT
>CAZAIZ010000093.1:0-6275 GCA_964485275.1 uncultured Pedosphaera sp. | reverse complement strand
GCGCTCCCCCGCGTTGGTCCATTTCCCAAGCCAACGCCTCGCGCAACCGCCGTCCTGCTTGACGGGTGGGCAACAGCACCCAACTGGCGCTCAAATCCACAACCCCCTCCGGAGCGTCAGAGAGCAACCATTCCACCGCCCCCTGCAGAATTGGACGATCCCATGGCAGACTGACGATCTCGGGCCGTTTGTTCATCTTTAAGTATACGCCAAAAACAGGCGATCCCTGAGCATGCCCCACCCCTTGGGACATTTACAGTCCGTTCCATTGGAATTCTACTTGCTTTGATTCTGCGGGGGGGTTTGGTTTGTCTTCCCTACAGTGAGTTACCCAGCCTTGTTGATAGCTGATAATCCGGCCTGTGAGTCTACCCTGGCAACATTGACGGTCCTTGAGCGTCTTGTAATCGCAACACACAAAGCCGGGGCCAAGACGATCACGATCGTCCATTCTGGAAAACCTCCGAACCTGGCACACGCCAACAGGCTGGATATCGCTTACAAACTAACCGAAACAGTCCCGGCCTTGCATGAACCTACTCTGCTTCTGGCCGGGAACTTGGCCGCGCAGGAAGCGGATCTCGCCCGAGTACTGAGCAAAAAGGGCCGACTGTATACTCCAGCCCGGGAGCCACTACCCTGTGGTGTGGCCATTGAATGGGCTAATGGGCTTGATGCCTCCTTGCCTCAGCACCCTAAAATCGAGGCCCTCGGTGTTGGCCAAGTGGTAAAAGACAGTCTTAGCGCAATTCAAGCCGAGGATGCTTTATGGGATACCATGGGGAAGGAAACCGACAGCGTTGTTGATCACAACTTCAACCGTCCCGTTGGCCGCATCATGTCAAAAGCCCTCATCCATACATCTGTTTCCCCAAATGCCGTGTCGGTGATAGGCACAACCATCGGCGTCCTCGCTGCATGGTGTTTCACCCACGGCGAAGCGCACCTGATGATCTTGGGAGCCGTATTGTTACAGCTCTCTGCGGTAATCGATTGTGTTGATGGAGACATAGCCCGGATACTCCACAAGGAAACCAATGGCGGCAAATGGCTCGATCTTGGAGGGGATCAACTGGTGCACCTGTTCCTTCTCGCAGGCATGGGAGTGGGATTGTATCGTATGGCGGGGGAAACCGGACCGTCGCTATGGCTCGGGGTCGCGGCGGCTCTCGGTGTGGTGCTGTCGTTTCTAACCATTCTACGAGCTGAACAAAGTCCGGTGCCCCTTCCCCGCCTAAAAGAATTCCTCTCCAAAACCGCCAACCGTGATTTTTCCGTGCTGCTGCTCCCCTTGGCCATTGTGGAACGCGTACAATTATTTTTATGGATCGCCCTTTTGGCCGTGCATGTATTCTGGATCTACGGCGCCTGGTTGCGACGACAGGATGATCAGGGGCATGCCCAATGAAAAAATCCCTGCGGCTCATCCTTCTTGTCGTGGTCCTGAGCCTATTTGGTTGGTTTATTTAGAGGGCTGGATGGATTGATTTCCGCGGAACTTTTGAAGGCACTTGGATAGCTCTTTGCTCAGACTAGAAGGCGTCGCGTGGCAGGGGATACGCAAGGAACTGAAAGGCTAATCCAGTCCCACCCTTTAAGTTGCGACCTCTCAAACTCAGGCTTGCGAAATAATAAAATCGCAAGCAAAATCAGAACTCCCTCGTTGGACTAATTGCGAAAGATGTTTTTGCGCCCCTACATCCTAATATTGCTCGTGTTTTCGGCTGGCTGTGCCAGTTGGCAATCGGATTCTGCCTTAAAGGATCTCCCCGAGCCATCACACCCGAAAGATGTAGAACTCATGCTGCAGCCCGCTCCAGACCCTTTGGAGCCAATCAATCGTGCGGCCTTTGCGGTGGATCAAACGCTTTTCACCTTTGCCCTTGAGCCGGTATGGGCCGGCTACAATGCCATCGTTCCAACAAGCGCAAGGAAGGGAATCAGGCATTTCTCGGACAACATAAAATATCCAATCCGACTGACGGGCAATCTTCTTCAAGGCGAATGGGCAAATGCCGGCACGGAAACCAAACGGTTTCTCATCAATACCACCATAGGAGTGCTGGGATTTACCGATCCGGCCACCGACAAGTACAAAATTTATCTGCCTGAGGAAGACCTCGGGCAAGCATTTGGTAAATGGGGCTGGACCGACTCGGCGTACCTCCATGTACCGATTTGGGGTGCCTCCTCTCCCCGCGATGTCGTTGGGGGTGTCGGGGCAGTATCCCTGAACCCGTCCTCCTGGTTTTATGGAGCAGGCGTAGGCCTCAAGTTTAATGATAAATCTTTCCAAGCCGAGTCAACCCGCCAGTTGCTTGCCACTGAATTTGACCCTTATTATCTCAACAAACTTTATTACACCCGAAGACGTGCAATTGAAATCGCCAATACGCAGCCTGCCATGGAGGGAGAAGACACCCCGCAAACCCAGACCCTGCTGGCAGTATTCAATCGGCCCCAAGATGACAAGTTCCATGAAAAATCCGAAAATATAAAGGTTCAGCCAGTAGGTTTTCGCAAGCCCCTTCCTGCCTCAGTGTGGATGCAGGCCAAGCCCGCCCCCATCGCGTTTATTATCCCCGGACTGGGCGGTCATCGTCTGGGCACCCGAGCCCTCGCCTTGGCAGAACTAGCGTACCAAGAGGGATATCACGTGGTTTGTTTCAGCAACAATCTGAACTGGGAATTCATCCAGGCCGCTCCAGCAGATTATCTGCCTGGATACCTGAATGATGACCTCAAATACCTTCGCCAAATCCACGAGGCAACCCGCTTGGAAATCGGGGGAAAGACGCAAGGGAAGCCCGCGGTAATGGGTTTTTCCATGGGAGGATGGTACACTCTCAATTTGGCGGCCTCCAGTGCCCCTGAAGCGTATTCCAACGCGCTGGCCATTAATCCCCCTCTGGATCTTAACACGGGCTTGCGCATGCTCGACAAACTGTTCCGGGCTCCTGCCGGCGAGAAGGATTTGGAAGCGATCAAGGAATCGGCTCTGGTCAAGTTATTGGTGAGTCAGCACCATACCCCAGAGCAAGGGGCCCTGCCATTCAGTGATCAGGAGGCCTCTTTCCTTATCGGCCTAAGCTACCGCCTTACTCTCACCCAAACCATCATGGCAAGCCTGGATATTACTCCCAGTTCCGAAGCCCATAAAAAAGTGGGCGCCTTGGGCTGGGAGGATTATTACAGTAAAATTGTTGCCCCGACACTGGCCTCGCGAAAGGTTAATGCTGAAGCACTGGATCGTGCCAGCAACCTCCGCATGCGTGAGGCGGGTTTAACTGCGGCAAAAAATTTGAAGCTGGTCTTAACAGGTAATGATTTTCTTCTTACCCCGGAGGATCTCTCATGGTTTCGGAAACGCTTCCCGGGCGACCGGACTGTATACACTGAAACCGGGGGGCACATGGGGCAATTATGGAAACCCGAGGTGCGAGAGTCGATGCGAGCAGCCATTCGATGGGATCATCCTGATTCCTCTTCCAAATAACGCGCTTCATGTCATTGCTTAACCTGAGCGATGTATCCTATTCGTGGGATGGAGACCCTCTTCTGGAAGGCGTCACGCTCAATCTTGAAGCAGGCGAGCACATCGGTTTGGTCGGCCGCAATGGGTGCGGGAAATCCACTCTGCTAAAACTGCTGGAAGGAGCCATTGTCCCTGACCGAGGAGAGGTTCATCGTGCTGGAAACTTGTGTGTACGACGCTTGGCCCAGGAAGTCCCTGATGGAGATCAACAAACCGTTGCGGAAATTATTGGGAAAACCCTGCAATACCCTGAAGAGGAACTTTGGCGAAAAGACAAGGCCTTGGGGGGCATATTGAGGCAAATGCAGCTGGAGGGGGGCAGCCTATTCTCCTCCCTTTCCAGCGGCATGAAACGACGGACACTGCTGGCACAGGCCATTGTTGATCACCCCGATGTCCTGCTTTTGGACGAACCGACCAACCATCTTGATATTGAGGCCATCATCTGGCTGGAGGGATACCTAAAGGCGTATGCGGGCACCTTGCTGTTTGTGACGCACGACCGAGCCTTCCTCCAGGCATTGGCCACCCGCATTCTCGAAGTGGATCGCGGCCGCCTCTTTGACTGGAGCTGCAACTACCAAACATTTCTTCAACGCAAACAGGCCACTCTGGAGTCGGAGGCCAAGCAGAATGCGAATTTCGATAAAAAACTCGCACAGGAGGAAGTATGGATTCGAAAAGGCATTCAGGCCCGGCGCACCCGCAACGAGGGTCGCGTTCGTGCGCTCAAAAAAATGCGGGCAGAACGCCAACAACGCCGTGAACGGGCGGGCAATGTCCAAATGCAGGCTTCAGAAGCCGAACGTTCCGGTCAACTGGTCGTAGAAGCAAAAAACCTATCTTTTACTTATGGAGTCGATCCTGTTGTAAGGGAACTTTCCACCTTAATCACTGCCGGAGACAAGATAGGAATCATCGGCCCCAATGGCGCGGGTAAAACGACGCTCATCAAGCTACTGCTCGGAGAACTTCAGCCTCAAGAGGGCTCTGTGCGGCGAGGAAACAAGCTGGAAACAATTTACTTCGACCAGCTTCGCGACCAGATTAAGGATGACCTCAGTATCATCGAAAATGTTGCTGATGACCGTAAAACAATCACCATCAATGGACGCACCAAAAACGTGTATAGTTATCTTGAGGACTTTCTGTTCACGCCGGATCTGGCGCGCAAGCCGGCAAGCACCCTCTCCGGAGGAGAGAGGAACCGGCTGCTGCTTGCCAAGCTATTTCAGCAGCCGGCAAATCTAATTGTAATGGATGAACCCACCAACGACCTGGATGCTGAAACTTTGGAGCTTTTGGAAGAAGTCATCGCCGCCTTTGCGGGCACACTGCTGCTCGTCAGCCATGATCGTGCTTTTCTCAACAACGTTGTGGAAAGCATCCTCGTCTTCGAGGGAAATGGCCGGGTAAAGGAATACGCTGGGGGATATGACGACTACCTTACCCAGAGCAGGGCGGGTTCCAGGCCCAGGTCCAGGACGGAAAAGAGAAAACCCCCAAAGCCTGCGTCGCAGGCGGAAAAACAAAGGAAACTTACCTATAAGGAAAAGCTCCTGCTCGAGTCATTACCAGATAAGATCACCCAACTGGAAAACGAACAGGGGGAACTCCAACTGAGAATCAATGATCCGGACTTTTTCAAAAGCCCCCATGAGGAAACCCGTTCAACAACAAAGCGTCTGGAAGTTCTGGAAATTGAGTTGCTCGAAACATACGCCCTGTGGGAAGACCTTGATGCCCGGGCCTGAAACTATGCTGGGCACTTTAACCCGACCTCTTCCATTGACTCTGTCTCCTGCCTTACGGCCGTCTCTGCGGCTTCCATTGTGAACGCCTTGAATCTGACTTGGCCTCCTGGCCGGCACTGCCCCAACTTCCACAAGTCCACAGACAGAACAGATCCCAGCTTCGGATAACCCCCAATGGTTTGCCGATCATTCAACAACACTATCGGTTGTCCATCCGGAGGCACCTGAACGGCCCCCAGACATATTCCTTCAGATAACAAGCCGGCAGAGGGCAGCTCGATCATGGGCCCCTCCAAACAAATCCCCATTCGGTCAGAGCGGTTGGATACAGTATAGAGACCGCCCAGAAACTTCTCACGGGCTTCATTGCTGAAACGATCAAATTGATAGCCCGCCACCATCCTTAATGGCACCTCGGCCTCATAACGGGGAACATACTCCAGAGGTAAAGCTCCTGGCACACAGTTTATCGCAGTACACTCCAAAATTTGGCCCGGGACCAGAGCCTCCCCTATTCCTTCCCGTAACACCGTGGCAGTGCTTCCCAAAACGGGGCTCCCCGTGAAGCCACCTGCTGTCGCTACATAAGCCCGCATTCCCTTCTCTGCATATCTCAGGTCAACCACGTCCCCGGGGGCAACACGGTGACTCTGCCAAAGCGCCTTGGGGTGTCCATTAATGGTCAGGGGCAACACCGCCCCGGTAACCGCAATCGACGTGGCCACTTCACTTTTCAGTTTTAAACCTCCCACCGCCACCTCTATTACCGTCTCTCCCGGTTGATTACCCACCAACCGGTTTGCCCAGTAGAACGCCTCACCATCAACTGGGCCCCCGGTCGTTAATCCCATGGCATGATATCCAAAACGCCCCGCGTCTTGAAACTGGCTTAGCATTCCAGGCTCCAATACCCGAAACCCACTCATGCAGTGCCTCCCAGTTCGAGATATGTTGTCCGGTCAATGGCCTCAAATCGCACGCGATCC
>CAZAIZ010000092.1:0-6276 GCA_964485275.1 uncultured Pedosphaera sp. | reverse complement strand
AACCCGATTGGAGCACAAAAAGGGGGAATGTCCACGCTCAAAGCGATGCCTTAATTTCCGCAGCAAGATTAGGCAAATACATCGGCGAACTGCCGCACAACACCGCATCGGCTCCTGCTTCGATAAAATCCTGATAATCGGCTACTGAAGAAACCCCACCCACTGCCGCCAAAGCGAGTTGTAAACCTTCTGCATCAATCGCGGCCTTGGCATCCCGCACCGCTGCTACACAAGGCTCATGAATGATCCGGCCCAAAACTCCGGCCTTCACATAATTCTCCCCAAAGACAGGACGCCCATCAGCGTGCAACACCTCACGTGAAATGCCATTAACCAGGGTAATCCCATCAGCCACCTCAGCCACCGCACGCAGAAAAGCCCTTTGTAAATCCAAATTTGGAAACACCCCAATCTTCAGGAGCAGGCGCACGTCCCCAATCCCAGAGCGCACTGCCCCGGTAACCGCCCCGGCTAAATCCACATCCATATACACCTGCCCTTCTGCCGAGCAAACATTCGGGCAGGAATAATTGGCTTCCACCACGTCCGCCCCCGCTTCCGCCGCCCATGCCGCACACTGCGCATAATCATCAGCCACCTGCGCCGCACTCCAGTCCGACTCCGGACTGGCGACTACTGACACAATCAACTGCTGTCCCTCGCTCAGTGAATTTTTCGCTCTGGCAATATCCTCCCGCCAAAAGGAGGGCTCCATGGAAGGCATCCCGAAACACACCGCTGAACTGATTTGCGCAGGATCATCAGGCATGCTGTCAGTCGCATACACCGGTCCTTCGCCCGTATCCGCATCCACAAACACCCAGTTGGGTGGAGGGTAACATGCGCGCTCCACTAAACGCACCGTCTTGTAGGTAAGTAAATCCCAGCCGCGGGCCGCATAGCCTGAAATCCACTTGGCGTTGGGCAGCAATCCTGCAGCAATGCCAAGACGGCTATTAACCCTTTGGCCAAGAAACTCTTCCTGAGCGGGATACGGCACCGATGGTGGCGGCGACAAGCGGGGCCCTTGCTCAAAGTTGTCCCGATAGGAGGCAGCAATATCGTAGGAGAAATCCACGGGAGACAAAACTACCGTGACACCGACTCAATGGCTAGTCTCGAACAAAACGGTAAGTGCCTCCACTCTCCGTGGCAATTTGTTGAAGAGCTTTCTCTCCACTCCGTTCTATGAAGGCCACAGTGTTTATTCGAGCCCTGAGTTTGGCATTTGCTGTGCGAACCCCGTTTACCACATTGCTGCCTGAAAAAACCCCATCGGTCAGAAGCCATATAGTCTGGGCCTGGAGATTGAATGCACCGTTAAGAGCTGTCATGGGCTGGGTCCCGCCATTGCACCCCACCGTACCTATCCATTTTATGGCCTTTGATATATTCTCAGGAGTAGCCTTGACCAGCTTCCCTCCAGGCATCGGCACCGCAGCCCCATCATAAAAGTAGATAAAGAACTCCATGTTCGGAGATAATGTCTGGAGAGTCCTTTTGAGTTCTCGCTTGGCCTTATCAAGGCGATTTTCCTCGCCGGAAACCTTTCTCATGCTACCCGATTTATCGATCACAAACACCAACCGATTCCCCTTACTGGCGGTCCCAAAGAAACTCACTCCTTCTTCAGGCTTGGTATAGAGCATCTGCAGGTTCTGGAGGGCCGAGGGGTGCCGGGAAGCTAATGCCTTTCTCCACCAGAACTCAGCCGCCTTCTTGTTTACCCGAACTCCCCGACCTCCAAAGAATATGTTTCCCAAATCCACCTGCGCATTTGCATCGCCTGCCTGTGCCCGACGAATCAGTTGCTGCCTTTCGGCCTGGGTGGGAATAGCTGAAGCAGCCGGCTCTGGAACCTCTCCACCTTCGGGTTCACCACTCTTTCCCCCGTCTTTCCCAACTGGAGTATTAGCTGCCTTTGGCTTTGGCTCTGCATCCAATGATTTGGAAGAATCTGGCGCAATAGCCAGCTCAGGTTCACTAACGAGTTTTTTTCCACTTTTGGCCAAACGTGGATTAACCTTTTTTGGGGCAACTTCTGGCTCCTTGGAGCAACCCAGAAGAAAAAGAGTGATTATTATATAGCTCCATGTGCCCAACCACACGTTTTTACTAAAATAAAACAACGTAATGCTATCCTTCACCCGATTCTCGATCTGGTTCAACGTATTGAAATTCTCCATTATTTTCCTCGGCAATCCTTTTCATCAATAAACGTCCCTTGGAATCATGTAACGACACTGCGTTAATCACCACTTTTTTCCCAGGGTTCAATTTCCTCACATCCGCACAAACCCTTTCAAGTTGGAAATCCGGCATCCCATCAGATAAAAGAAAAATTGTATCGGGTTTGAGTTTCATGGCTTCCTGTAGAGCAGGAATCATATAATTATTCCCCCCCAAACGTCGTCCAGTCACCCATTGTGCCATAAATTTAATATTGGCCATACTTGCATCATAGAGTTTAAACGGGCCGTTGTGATGGGGAACGTCATCATAAAAAATAACGGTGAATTTCATATGAGGCCTAAGTGTCCGAATAGATCTTATCAATTCATTCTTCTCTTTAATGAAACGCTTGCCCACGCCCATACTACCCGAACTGTCCACCAGATATACAAATCTTTCACCCTTACCGTTAGCCCCGAAGAAACTCACTCCTTCTTCAGGCTTGGTATAGAGCATCTGCAGGTTCTGGAGGGCCGAGGGGTGCCGGGAAGCTAATGCCTTTCTCCACCAGAACTCAGCCGCCTTCTTGTTTACCCGAACTCCCCGACCTCCAAAGAATATGTTTCCCAAATCCACCTGCGCATTTGCATCGCCTGCCTGTGCCCGACGAATCAGTTGCTGCCTTTCGGCCTGGGTGGGAATAGCTGAAGCAGCCGGCTCTGGAACCTCTCCACCTTCGGGTTCACCACTCTTTCCCCCGTCTTTCCCAACTGGAGTATTAGCTGCCTTTGGCTTTGGCTCTGCATCCAATGATTTGGAAGAATCTGGCGCAATAGCCAGCTCAGGTTCACTAACGAGTTTTTTTCCACTTTTGGCCAAACGTGGATTAACCTTTTTTGGGGCAACTTCTGGCTCCTTGGAGCAACCCAGAAGAAAAAACGAAAGCAGTAGAGCCCAGAGAAACGAACAACTCCATCGCATGGTGAAATCTAACCTAGATTTGTGTAATGCGCAAACCAGACTATTTCTTGAGATAGTCACGATTACGATAGATCGGCAGACCAATCAGGCTCATATCACTGTGAACCGCGTTGCCATTGGATCGGATGGAAAATATGTGTTTACCCGTGGCAACCTCAATACCTGTTAGTGCGATTGCCGACTTACCTTCCTGCCGGTGATATTTGTACACATATAGGGATGGAGTCTCAAAAGTGCCCACCGCAGGAACAGGAATAGGAATGGCGGGAATACCGATATTGGTTTTCGATTCATCTATACCCAACCCACCTGAACGCGCTTCCACTATAATTTCAGCCTGCGCCGGATCCACAACCAAAAAAGCCCCCAATTGGAGCAGTCGATCACGCAGCTCACCCTTGGTAAATTCCACATCCACTGACTTCAAATAGGTCACATCCAAGGCTATTTTTTTCCCTTTAACGGCCTGGGATTGAATCTGTACCGCCGCGTCAATCACCGCTCCACTCATGATCAACTGCTCAGTCGCCGTGCGTTCGGGTTGGGTCTCCCTCACAAGGGTGCACCCAATACACCAGACTGCATAAAGGGCAAGTAACATCCGGAACATCATTTCCTCCTATAGTATCTCACCATCAATGGCAAGCTTATGAACCCCAGCTTTCAGCCAACCTGACCAGTGTGCGCACCGCCACGCCGCTTGCGCCTTTTCCGCAGTGGGCCTGTGCTTTATCCACCCAGCAGGTGCCGGCAATATCCATATGTGCCCACGGTGTCCCATCGACAAACTGCTCAAGAAACTTGCCGGCCGTAATAGTACCAGCCGAGCGTTCGGCTGATGCATTGCGTAAATCACTCATATCGCCCTTCATTGGATCGAGATATTCTGGGTCCATCGGTAAAGGCCAAAAGCGCTCCCCGCAGTTGCGGCCGTGCAGGGCAATAGCATCACTGAGGTCCTTGTTATTGCCCAATAAAGCCACCCTCACACCTCCCAGAGCAACGGTCACAGCCCCAGTTAAGGTGGCCGCATTAACGATGTGAGTAGCCCCCAACCGCGTGGCGTAAGTAAGGGCATCGGCCAATACCAATCGCCCTTCCGCATCAGTATTAATGACTTCAATGGTTTTACCGTTGAGCGCGGTAATAATGTCACCCGGACGGGTCGCCTTGCCGCTGGGCATATTCTCGGCCATGGCCAATAGACAGGTGACCCTGACACTGGGCCGCAATCGGCCAATGGCGGTAATGGCCCCGAGCATGGTCGCCGCACCCCCCATGTCATACTTCATTTTCTCCATTGAATTGGCCGGTTTAAGAGACAGGCCTCCTGTATCAAAGGTGATCCCTTTGCCCACCAGAAAGAGATGGTCATCATCAGCCGCCTCTTCGGGCACCCAACTCAATCGGACCATACGAGGCGGACGCTCCGAACCCTGACCTACTGCAAGCAGGGCGCCTGCGCCCATCTCTGATAGCACTTGCTCATCGAGCACTTCCACTTCCAAACCAGCCGCTGCACCTTCCTGTGCTGCACGCATGGCGAATTCCTCCGGCCCAAGATCATTGGCAGGAATCTCCACCAGTTCCCTCGCCAAATTAATGCCTTCAGCTGTGACTCTGCCCCGATCGACCTCAATTGCATCTGCCGGACTGAGAAGGATGACTTCCTCAACCGAGCAGGACTTCTCCTCCTTATAACCGCTCGGACGATGGAATCCATATAACGCGCCTTCGGCTATCAACCGTGCATCGGCATCGGCAGGCAGCAAAATCGCAACCGTCCGACTTTGAGTTTTGGCCGCCTCTCTAACAGCCTGGCCTGCAGCAGCAAACCAATGACGTGGCATGGGGGCTTCACCCAGCCCCAACAGAAAGAGACGCTTGATTGAGGATTCAGGAACCCGATGAATGAGAGTACAGGCACCCCTCTTTCCGGACCATTCCCCGCTCTCAACCAGCTCACCAAGCAAGCCATCAAGGCGCACGTTGAACTTACTGTCCGGCATTTCTTCGGCTGCCAGAGGAATGGCCAGCGCATCAATTTCAAGTTCTTCCCAGTTTCCTGAATAGGTGGTTATTTTCATAAGCTAATTTGGTCCTGGCCGGGTTCGATCTGGGCAATCGCATGCAACAAATCTGTAGCGGCTTTTTGATATATTTCCTTGAGACGTTCTTTATCTTTGGTTTGCTTGGCTTCGGCCCTAAGTTCAGCGAAGTCGAGCGATTCGCCAAACTTTATTTGCACCTGAAATGGCCGCGGCACCCAAAGATGCCGCCCGTAGGCCTCAAAAGCACCAAATATTTTGATGGGAATCACTGGCTCTTCACTTTTGATGATCACCAACCCGATTCCAGGTTGGGGAGCCTGAATCTGACCGGTAGGGGACCGGGTTCCTTCCGGATACATAATCACCGCATCCCCTCCGCGCAAACGTGAAAGAAAAGTTTTCAGCCCGCGACCGGAGCCGGATTGGTCCACAGCTATCATCCTCCAGCTGCGCAATAGAAACCCGTTAATGGGGAATTTGAATGCCGACTCCCGGGCAAGCCCCACCACCATGCGTTCAAGAGAAGAAACCACAAACACAGGGTCGAAGTAGCAGACATGGTTGGAAGCGAGAATCACTCCCCCTTCCTTGGGAACACGCTCGCGGTGGAAAACTTTTATCCGAAACCAAACATGAAAAAAAACTCCAAACACAAACCGAAACAACCGGTAGGAAAAACTTTTTTTTGTTGGCTCAGGCATGGGGCCTTATTCTCCCTGCCCCTTCACCATCCTCTGAATCTTTCTGCGGAGATACCCCGGCCACAACAGCTTAAGCCACGGCACTAATTTTAGTTTATTTGGGATAATGAGTTCGCCTTTACGTTTACTCAGTGCTTCGAGCACCGCCTTCGAGCATTCCTCAGGCGTGATTGATTCCTTATTGTGTGACCTTCCGCTACCCTTCAAGACTTTGCCATCGGCAGAACAGGCATTAGCCCGCATGTCTGTCCCACGAATCCAATGAGGATAAACCGTCAACACATTGACCCCCTTTCCTTCCAAGTCACAGCGTAATGCCTCACAGAAACCTTCAAGCGCATGTTTACTGGCCACATACCCGGTGTGATAAG
>CAZAIZ010000091.1:0-6337 GCA_964485275.1 uncultured Pedosphaera sp. | reverse complement strand
AAGACTGCCACCTGATCCCCCATTTTGGTCGGAAGCCACTCGTCATCAGCATCAAGAAAAGCTATTAGATCGCCTCCAGCTTTGGCGATACCAACATTACGGGCACAGGCAGGCCGACCAGAATTCTCTTGATAATGATAATGTAAGTTCGGCGCCTGAAATTTACGAACTACTTCTTGGGTATGATCAGTAGATCCATCATCCACGATTATAATTTCATAATTATCCAGCGTTTGATGAAAAACCGACCGGATAGAACGGTTAAGAAATTCCGCACTGTTGTGTGTTGGAATTATAACGCTGACTAGCAGGTCAGGCATCGATATCTACCAATAAATAATCCTTTATTCTTGGGCTGATTTTATTTCCTCTACAAAATATTCAATGGTGCGAGATATCCCGTCTCCAATCGTAACTTTCGGCAACCATCCGAGAAATTTCTGTGCCCTACTGATATCAGGTTTTCTTTTTTTTGGATCGTTCTCAGGTAATTCCTCATGAGATATCTCAGATTCACTGCCCGTGAATTCTATGATAAGTTCTGCTAAATCATTCATGGTGCATTCCTGCGGATTACCAAGATTTATCGGACCACGCACTTCATCGGAAGAATTCATTAATCTGATGAGCCCATCCACCAAATCATCCACAAAACAAAAAGATCTAGTCTGGAGCCCATTGCCATAGACTGTGATAGGATCACCGATTAACGCTTGGACAATGAAATTTGATACTACTCTCCCATCGCCAATCTGCATTCTAGGACCATACGTGTTAAATATTCGAGCAACCTTGATGTTCACACAATATTGACGGTGATAATCAAAAAAAAGTGTCTCCGCGCATCTTTTCCCTTCGTCATAACAGGATCGCAATCCGATGGGGTTAACGTTTCCCCAATATTCCTCTTTCTGTGGATGTTCCAAGGGATCGCCATAAACCTCACTTGTTGATGCCTGCAAAACTTTGGCCGAGGTACGAACTGCCAAGTCGAGGACGTTAATTGCCCCATGTACATTTGCTTTTACGGTTTGGACAGGGTCATGCTGGTAATATTTGGGAGAGGCGGGGCAAGCGAGATTATAAATTTCATCAACCTCAAAATTGAGAGGCAACGTAATGTCTTGCCTAATACACTCAAATAAAGGGTCGGCCATGAGGTGCATAATATTTTTTTTCGCACCAGTAAAAAAATTATCAACACACAGAACCTCAATTCCAGAACATAACAGCCTTTCACACAAATGAGACCCTAAAAATCCTGCACCACCCGTAACCAACACTCTTTTATTTGAATTGTTTTTCACGATTGATTTGAAAATACATTCGTCCCGCCGCAACTCTTTGCTCTAGGATGCAGGCAGCACCTCGCAATCATTACTTCCCGGCCGGATAAACTCGCTACACTGTCATATAACGAACAACAGACAACTTTAACTCATGGCACCCACGGCGCTTCGCCCGACTGCCACAACGCTTCTAGCAAGTTACGATCACGCTCGGTGTCCATACATTGCCAGAATCCCTCGTGTTTATAAGCCATCAACTCACCTTGAGCGACAGCCCGCTCCATCGGATCTATTTCTAAAGCCATGCGATCATCCTTGATCAGGTTAAAAAACTCAGGCTCCAACACCAAAAAACCACCGTTAATCCATCCCTGATCAACCTGTGGCTTCTCTCGAAACATCGCCACTCGATCCTCGTCCAACCTCAATTCTCCGAAACGTGCTCCCGGATGCACGGCTGTTACAGTCACCATCTTCCCGTGCGAACGATGGAACCTCAGTAGGTCGTCTACATTAACATCAGCGACTCCATCCCCGTAAGTAAGTAAACATGTTTCGTCCCCGATATAAGATCTTAGTCGTTTGACCCGACCTCCAGTCATCGTGTGCAATCCTGTATCAACCAGTGTCACGTTCCAATCGACCTCGTCCAATTGATGAGATGTCACATCCCCAGTTCCCAAGTCTACTGTAAAATCCGCGTTCAAGGTTCGATACTGTAAAAAGTACTCCTTGATCATTTCCGCCTTGTATCCTAAGGCTATATAGAAATCCTTGTTACCAAAGTACGCGTAGGTCTTCATTATATGCCACAAAATCGGCTTACCCCCGACCGGGACCATTGGTTTGGGCATCGATTCTGTGTACTCGGAGAGACGTGTGCCAAAACCTCCTGCTAAAATAATAACTTTCATAAAATTGTCGTTACATAAAATCCGGGAAAGCTAAATCCTTCGAAGAAATCTCGCTGATCGGCAAGGGCCACTTTATGCCAAACGTCGGATCATCCCAACGTACCCCGACTCCACTGTCCGAAACATAAGACTTCGACATAAGATAGAATACTTCCGTGTCGTCTACCAAAGTCTGAGATCCATGCGCACACCCCTCCGGCACCACCAACATCCGATGATTATCTGATGTTAACTCCTCTCCATGCCATTGACAATAAGTCGGTGAATCGGGCCGCAAATCCAATACTACATCATAAACCGCCCCACGCACACACCTCACCGCCTTCATTTCTTCATGTGGTGCCCGTTGAAAGTGCATTCCTCGAACTGTGCCTGCTTGCTGGCTGAAAGAAAGATTGGCTTGGCTCAGTTTTGCTGTAATTCCCTTCGCAGCAAACTCCTCTCGGCACCAAGCACGTGCAAAAAAACCCCGGTCATCCTCCAAATGCTCCAAATCCACCACCCACGCTCCTGCAATCTTAGTTTCCTCGAATATCATTCAGTCCCAACAAAGCTCTAACATTATTGTCGTCAGGTTTCGTAAAATATTCATTCCTGATCCTCCAAGAAACATCTTTCATATAATCCGGAGACAATTGTATCAATTTTTCAATACCCTTTACAAATTCTTCAGCCGAAAAACACAATTCCCAAACTTCATCGGGTATAGATTTTGGGATTGGATTCCATGTTACGGATTGTCGATTACCAATCAGCAAGACCGGCACGCCCGCAGCCAAAGCCTCCAGAGCCGTGGAGGAGGCATTAGTACAAAACAAACGGGCATCTTTTAGGTAATCAGATAATATCCCGTTTACCCAATTCCAATCTGCATGACTCGGGGCACCTATCTGCCCTAGATTTTCGCGTGCCATACATGGGTGAGGCTTAATTTTTATCGGCAGCCTTCCGGTTATGCATGGTGTGACCTCACTAAGCAAAGCTAACATGTTCTGGCATTCCTTGGCCTCAATGGTCAATCCTACTAGAAGACCCGCTCTATTGCTATAATTTGAAGGTCTATTAAACACAGATGCGTAGCGTAATGCAGGGCCCGTGCATACTTTTGCCTCCGGAGTTATCGATAAGATCTGTTTGGCATAAGGCGTTCCTATCACCCAAATCTCATTAGGATGAACTTGGGCTTTTAATTCGGAGATACTGGGGCATAAGTGGGGGAGATAGACCTCGGACATCGGATAGCCCTTATAGGCTATCACGTGCGTCTTGGGATGATAGCTGTGAAATCCCAAAACCAATCCACGATCTACGGCCTGATTTTCACTCCAATCCACCAGGCGCTTCACCTCAAGTCCAGCTTCTGCGGATCTTTTGGCAAAACGATGACCCAACAAACCAACAATGCCTGACCAATCCGAGAACCTGGTTCGGCGCTCATCCCGAAGCAAGGGACCAATAGACACTCCAGCGACTAGACAATCAGGTAATTTCAGTGATCCCATCCTAAGCACTTGGCCAATCACCCAAAAATAGTCATGCCACCTCAAATAATCATCTGGAATTAAAAAGTCATCATCACACTCACGAAGTTTATTGAGGCCCTCTACTTCATTCTCAAATCCGCACAAAACAGGGAGATAATAGAACTGTTGACATTCATCATTAACCAATCTGTCACGCCAACCACAATAATACCGATCCTGATAGTTCCCATTTTTTGTGGCGGCTCCAGTCTCGGCATCTGAAGCAACAAACACATCCAGCAAAACTATGGGCCCTTTCGGAAGTTCCACAGTACGGCGACCACAACAACGGCGCGCCAGTCGAAACATATACAACGACAGCAAAGCCCAAGGTCGCAGCCTATTCTTAAACAACCGGCCCCAGCTTTGCCGACACCGTACTTCAGCCGAAATCTTTCGAGACACACACAGTCGTCTAATAACCTTAGCCAGAGATTTGTCTTTGGTGACGATCCGCCTCTCGCCTTCCTGCAAGGCCTCTGCTGCCAAAATTAGTTTGCAACACCGCTCGTACAGCGGACTGCGATATGTATCACGCGAAGCCAAACTGCTAAGCTGCCAGGGCAGGGATCCATTGTTTACACAATTAATTTTCTCCAGGATATCCAAGAACTTGTGATGAAATCCTACGGACAGCTCTGTCAGTCGCCGGGACTGATCCGTCGTCATAGACTCCAAATTCAACATAACTATCCGAGCCTGTTATTTCAGGCAACTGGGATCAAACGTGAGCAATTTCAGGGATTAAATACTGGCATTTCCCCAATATTCCGCCTGAGGTGCTCAGGTAATTGGATTGATATATCCGGCTCTCTTCTAGATTCACCTACAGGTTTTTTAATACTAAAGACTGCGAAGGTAATAATTTTAAATGGAGTCGTCGCTAATGAACTAGGTATTCCTGAATAACCATATCCATTAATAGAATCTGGCTTCAAACCTATCATAATATCGAACAATTCACGGATATTTTTTACCACATACTTCTCCCTGCTCCTCTTGTCAGGGGATTTTCTTTCTTCTGTAAAAGACATACTTATGTCTTCAACAGTTTTGCCCTCAGTAACTCTACAGCTGAATATTAGCACTCCACCCGGACAAACTAGATCGTATGCACATTGCAGTTTCGTAGTGAAAAATTCCTTTTGATCAGAATCGTTCAGCGAAATAACTGCATCATACTTGGATGTAAAATCAATATTGTCAGCCAATTCTTCGATGGAAGAGTCCAGAAAATTCGCAGCTGGGTTAATTATTAATGCTTCTTCCTTTTTCTTATTATTTTGCTGTATGGCATCGTATAATCTAACCTCAAATCGTTCTCCCAGAGCTAAACCCAACCCCCCGGGATCATTGCCAACATCTAAAACTCTTGAATTTGAATTAAACCCTAAGGTTGATAGAATTGTTTTTTCTGAATCATATAGGTTTGCCCAAGATGTCCGGTGTACGGAAAAGAGCTTATCAACCTCATGGGCCTGCAGCCATGCCTCAATTGCCGGGATTTGCCACGGCTCATCAACATCCAGACCTCCCCACTGCTTCAAGGGATATATTTTCTGGCCCATCCACTTCTGGGGGAGAAGACCCGTCTGTAAACTATCCATACACCTTGGGCGAACAACAGACAATCCCATGTCGGCAAACCACACATCTCCTTGTGAATCACGATCACAATTTAATTTTGAAGGATCGCCAAATGTCTCAAATGGAACGAATGGATCAAGTAATCCTTGATCGTTTATTTTTCGAGCGCGCAGGGGACTCCACATATTATACGAAGACACGGTTACCGCTGAATCATACTCAGGATTTTCTTTTAAAACCGATACCCCTTCGCTGATGATTTCAGGAGTCAAGGTCGGGGCATTAGCAAACAGCAACACCAAGAGCTCAAGGCTCTTCCCCTCGTTTAGCAACTGATCTCTAATCACTCGATAGCCATGCAAATATGCATCTTCACCTAGAGCCGTCTTGGAGGCTAATTCCGTGGGTCGATTAATGATGCAACAACCCATTGCTGATGCGATTTCCTTTAATCTAGGGGAATCAGTTGAAATGTAGACGCGATCCACCATCGGACACGCTTCAGCAACCATCAACGGATATGTCACGAGTGGGCGACCCAAGACGGGGTATACATTTTTCCCAGGAAATCCATGGGACCCCTCTCTCCCAAGTAACAATGCACAAATCATAACTTCATTATGCGTGATTTAATTGAATTAAACACCTGAGTCACAGGACTGAGTAACGCTCGAGTGTACTGTTCCACCCTTTGATATCGATAGGCATATTCCAACTTATCTGGAATACTATTCATGAGCTCATCGGGTTCCTCTTCATCGCCTAAACCAACCAACTCCATGGCACGCACGGGCATGTTGGATATGGCATAAATTGCTGCCGCCTTTTTCCTGTGTACATCAAACTCTGTTCTGCCCATGCGACCCAAAGCATTAAACCAAAATTGAATCCCGGGCACATACCATGCTTTGCCCCATATAGGCTCCTTTTCCCCGTGGGGAAAGGCAACTGGTCGCGCACCACCTATCTCTATTTTTGCCAGCTCATATCCGTCCATCTCAGGCATATTCACATCTAATAGCAT
>CAZAIZ010000090.1:4489-6359 GCA_964485275.1 uncultured Pedosphaera sp. | reverse complement strand
GAAAGCACCAAGGATCCCTTCAATGATGTCATCTTTTACGGAGACGAAGGAACGCTTTACGTCGATCGCCGTGGAATCACTGCCAACCCCAAGAGTGCAGTAGATACACCTTTCAGTCCAAACGATTGGCGCTTGCCCAATATCGGACCGAGTCATCGCCGTAACTGGATCGACTGCATTCGCAGTCGCAAACGCCCGGTGGCTGATGTTTCCTATGGCGCACACACGAGTATCCTTTGCAGTCTAGCCAACCACGGCTATCAATTGAGACGCGAAATGAACTGGGATCCAAAGAAATACGAGTTTCCAGGAGACAAGGAAGCAAACGCTCTTCTCAGCCGCCCTGGCCGCGGGCAATGGAAGCTGGCTTGACCCCTATAACCAAGCTAGATAAATTTAGTGCATAGGAAGGTTACGCCCGTTATGTTAACTTTAATGCGGGTAATTTTCCCCACTCGCCGTCTAATACTTTGGTAATGAGTTCTATTGATCCAGCCTTGCAGTCGTTTGTGCGTAAAGTGCATGCGATGATGATTTACCGCACGCTATTGAAGTGGAGTGTGGTGTGGTTGATGATTTCAGGTGTAGCTGTTCTGGCAACCCGTTTCACAGGCGAATTACCAACCAACTGGTGGCAGTGGATGTTGGGCAGTTGGACCGCTCTGGCGTGTATAGCATGGTATCGGGAAAGTTTAAGGCAACCTGAGAGCAAACAACTACGGGCGGCGTTTGACCGCCAGAATCAGGCCGGAGGTCTGGTAATGGCTGCAGCCGAAGTGGATACCCGTTCCTGGGAAGCCAAAGCCGGCAGTTTCATGCTTCCTTCAGTACAATGGAATAGCGGCCGCGTTTGGGCAGGCATTCTTCTTGCCACCGTGTTCCTTATAACCACCCTTCTGGTCCCGGTGAAATACGCCAGTCTGTTTTCTGATCCTCCGTTGGAAATTAGCCAGCAGGTGGATCAGCTCCACGAACAAATTGATATCCTTGAGTCAGAGTACATCCTGCCAAACAACGAAGCGGAAGCAAAACGAGAGGAACTGGATCGGATTGCCGAACAAGCCTCCGGCTTTAACCCCTCCAAAACCTGGGAGGCCCTCGATCAGCTCCTGCACACCAATGAACAAATCGCACAGGAAGAAGCCGAAGACGCCCTCTCCAAGCTCAAAGCGATCAACGAAGCAACATTGCTTGGCAAGGCTCTTGAGATGCTCCCCAAGGGTTTGAAAGATCAGAAAGCCATGGAGGAAGGACTAAAACAAATGGGCAACCTGATGCAACAATTGGCCAAAGGGGGCGCACTGGACCCCGAAAATCTTCCCCCTGAACTAAAAAAAGCAATGGCTGAGGCAATGAAACAACTGGCCAAAGGGGAAGGCCCAGATGCACAACAGTTGAAACAGTTACTCGAAGCGTTGGAAAACAATCAGGATCAATTGAAGGATCTCGCAAAACTTTTAGGACAAAAAGGACTCATCCCTCCCAATCTGGCCGATCAATTCAAACCCGGCCAAGGCGGGATTGATCCGGGTCCCTTGGCCGAACTACTCAGGCAACATCAGGGTGATTTTCAGGAGTTACTTCAGGAATGGGGAGGCAACGGCGGCATCAACCGTGGACCGGGCCATGCCCCACTCCTCTATGGTAATAACTCCACTGAGGAAGGATCAGAATTCAAGGAGCAAAAGCTTGGGCTCAGTGTTCCCCTGGAACAGGCGAAACTGGCTGGGGTAACCATCACGGCGCCCAAGGTCACCGGGGGCGAAGCCATTCTCGGCAAAGGGGCATTAAATACAGCCCAAGCCGGTGGAGGTAATGCCTTGAGTGCTCCAATGCTCCCTCGCCATCGTGGAGCAGTAAAACGGTTCTT
>CAZAIZ010000090.1:0-4389 GCA_964485275.1 uncultured Pedosphaera sp. | reverse complement strand
ATTGGCCTCCTCAGCCGCGGACACATCCTGCTGGAAGGATTACCGGGGCTGGGCAAAACCGCCTTGGTCCGCACCATTGGCAGCATTCTACAACTTGACTTTAACCGGGTTCAGTTCACGCCCGATCTCATGCCCGGCGATGTGTTGGGAACACACATCCTGCAGCAAACCGATAGTGGTCAGCGGGAAATGATTTTTGAACCGGGCCCGGTTTTCACCAATATTCTGTTGGCTGATGAAATCAACCGGGCCTCGCCCAAAACCCAGAGTGCGATGCTCGAAACCATGCAGGAACGTTCCGTAACTTTGCGCGGCCAAACGCGTGAATTGCCCGACCCTTTCTTTGTCATTGCCAGTCAGAACCCCATCGAGATGGAAGGCACCTATCCGTTGCCTGAAGCGCAATTGGATCGTTTCCTTTTCCGGGTCCTCTTTGATTCAGTGGATGCCGAAGTCCTGCAACGCATTATCACAGAAAGACGGCAGGGCGACCTCCCTTCTCCCACCTGGCAGGCCAGCAGGGATGATCTCACCTTTCTTTTCTCGGTCATGGAACGCATCTTCCTTCCCAAGCCGGTTGCAGGTTATATCGCGCGACTGGTGTCCGCCACACACCCGGATCATACCGAGGCATCTGAAAGTGTAAAAAAATATGTGCAGTATGGCACCTCACCACGAGCGGCCATTGCCATGGGAGAAGCAGCCCGGGCCCACGCACTAATTGATGGCAGACCCACTGTTGGCTTTGAGGATGTCGCCGCAGTAGCCAAGCCGGTAATGAATCATCGCCTGATCCTGAATTATCAGGCCCGGTTTGATCGAATGGATACCGAGAAGGTGCTCGCCGATCTCTTGGATGAACTGGATGAAACCGGCCTGGACCTGCCGGCAGATGTGTCACTGCAGAACGCATGAGGCGGGCAATAGCCATTTCCATTGGCCTGTTATTGATAGGCTCACTGAGGGCGGCCCCGCCGGGAGGCACAGCCACCTTCACCAAGCTCAAACTCCACATCGAGAGCCATCCTGTTGGCCACACAATTTATCACGGGTACACTGCCCACCGATTTACCATCCATAACTCTGCGAGCGAAAAAAGGCGCATCACTTTCACCCTGCCTGCCCGAAATCACTCTGATGATTTCAATATAAATCACCTCACCCGCTCCTTTACCATTTCGCCCGGTACCCAAACTGTAACCATTCTTCAACCGCCACTGCCAATGGGGTATAATGAAGAGGTAAAAATTAAATGCGAAGGGCAGGAACGGTTTATTCCCCGTGGAATAGGCCTGAGGATGGCTGACGGTGAAAACTGCGGCCGCAATCGCCCCCGTGTAGTTTTACTGAGCCAGGGCTTTAACAAACCAGCAATGGACAAGGCCGTACAGGCCCTGTTTCCAAAAGGAAGCGGGCATGGGGGACACGGCGGACATTTCAGTCACGGCGGCGGCCCTTATTCAGACACACACGCAGAGTTTCAATACGAAGCCGATGAAACTGCAAAATGGCCACGCCATTGGCTTGCCTATAGTTGCTATGACATGATTGTCATGAAAGGCGAACAATGGAAACGAACCCCCAGTGACGTACGCACGGCCATTGAACGCTGGGTTTTGTGTGGCGGGAAGCTGGCAATTTTTGGTGAAGGTTTTGATCCTCCAAAGGGATGGAACAAAGTTTCTGACCCGATCACCACTACTCATAATATCGGCCTGGGTGAAGTTAGAGAATACAATCAGAATGAATTGCCCCACGGTGGAGTGCCTGAAACCATTGCCAAATGGCTGGGAGCCGATGATCCGGAAAACAATCAAAAATCCATCCCTCTCTTGGGTGGCCTGCAGACAGCAGTTAATGAATTACACAATGAATGGGGAGGTTCCGAACGTGATTTCAACTCCTATTTTCGGGTCATCGGGACCGCACGCACTCCGGTACGCTTGGTAATCATCGTACTCACTCTCTTCGTTCTAATTGCCGGACCGGTTAATCTTTTCATTCTTAACCGGAAAGAAAAACGCTCCTGGTTTCTCTGGACCTTGCCAGTTATATCATTTGCAACCAGTGGAGTGGTGTTCGTGGTTTCATTCTTCAGTGAAGGCGTCACACCGCGCCTGCGCACCGATTCGATTACCATTCTGAATCAAGTTAACCAGGAGGCTACAACTTTGGGGGCGGTCGCAATTTACGCACCCATTGCCCCAAGCCAATTGGATTTCAGTGGGCAAAGCGAAGTCACCCCTCTTTTTGACTCTGGCTATGCCTATGGCCCGTTTGGCCGTAGTCGCAACCATGATAGTGGCTCCAATCGCCAGGTGGAATGGAGCGAAGGCGGTGAACAACGCCTGACAGGAAAGTGGATCGGCTCACGAGTACCAGCACACTTCGCCGTCCGTAAAACCGAGCACCGGGAGGAACGTATCCAGGTGCAATGGCCCGGGACTGAACCTGAAATCATTAACGGCCTCGGAGGACATATTGACCAAATCTATCTTGCTGGACCAAACGGCAGGCTCTTTGGGGGGCGGGATATAGGCCCCGGGAAAAAAGTTCTACTTAATCCAATAACAGGAAGCCTGAAATCACATCCCCCCAAGCAGTCTGGTCGTGCCGATTACTCCTCAACAACCAAACTGGTTAATTCAATCGCAAAGTTAGCCAGTGCCGATGATCAGGATATCGATGCCATTTCACCAGAAATTGTGCCTGCGAATCGATACTGGGCACGCCTGTCCAGCCAGAAAAATCCATTTCTTGAAAACCCCCTACGGGACCGCACCAGCAAGCATAAAACCCAGATTCATGTTGTTGGCATTTTAATTTCAAACGGGAGTGCCCAATGAAGATAACGGTTGATAATCTTCGGCGGGAATTCGGCCAAACAATCGCCGTAGACGATGTCTCGTTCCAGTTCGAAAGCGGACAGATTTTTGGTTTTGTTGGCCCCAATGGAGCAGGCAAAACCACCGCCATGCGTATAATGGCCACACTGGATGAACCCACTGCTGGCGATGTACGGCTCGATAACTTGTCTGTAGTGGAAGATCCCGAGCGTGCCCGGCACCTGATCGGGTTTGTGCCCGATGAATTGCGCGCCTACTGGGATACCACCGTCAATGATTACATCGATTTTTTTGCCCGGGCCTACGGGTTAAAGGGAGCCCATCGTGAAGATGCCGTAAACAGCGTGGAGGAATTCACCAATGTCGCAGGTATTGCTGACAAACAACTGCGCGCGCTCTCCAAGGGAATGAAGCAACGCGTAAGCCTGGCCCGGGCATTGGTGGGAGACCCTGAAATACTCATTTTGGATGAACCGGCTGCCGGCCTGGATCCGCGGGCGCGAATTGAGTTGCGTGAACTACTCTCACTTCTGGCCGACCAGGGCAAGGCCATCTTTATCAGTTCCCACATTCTGGCCGAACTCACCGAGATTTGCCATGGGGCAGTCATTATTGAGCAGGGCCGGATATTAGAGGCAGGTGAAACAGGTGAAATGCTCGCGAAAGGGGAACAGAAGCTCACCTATGCCCTTCGTAGCATGAGCAACCCCGACGAACTGATGCGAGACTTGCTGCAGATGCCTCATATCGACCACCCCAGACAAGCCGGCAACGAGTTTCTGTTTGAAGTAGAGGGTTCAGAGGAAAACGCCTTTGAGCTCTTGAACCTCCTGATCCAGAAAAACCATCGCATCATTGAGTTTCGCCAGACCAAAACCAATCTGGAGGATATTTTCATGAACATTACCGAGGGCAAGGTGCAATGAGTGAGACAACCGACCCGCCTGGACGCCTGAGCCGGTTCCAGTATTTTGATGCCAACCCGGTCTGGGTGAAGGACCTGCGACAAGCCGCCCGCAACTGGACAGTAACCGGCACGCTACTGTTAATGCTGGCAGTGTTTTATTTCATTGCTCTGGGTACGATGATTTTTGGTGAAACAGATAGTGGCGCGAGCAGCTATGTGGGACCCGGAATATATAGTGCCATTGGCATCACCACCCTGATTGTCGCCTATATTTTCATTCCCATCTACGTGGGGATTCGCACCTTAATGGAACGTATCTCCATTAACGCCGACCTGCAGTACATCACCACCATGACCCCACAGCAAATCATTCGGGGAAAAATTCTCAGCAGCACCTATCTGATCATCCTGTTTTATTCAGCCGCCGTACCGTTCCTGGTGTTCAGCTACCTGCTGAGGGGAATCGATCTTCCCACGATACTTCTCTCAGTAGTCCTTACCTTTTTAGTTAATGTACTGCTAACGATGGGCGCGATCGTTCTGGCGTTGTCCCCCTTGCACATCATCATGAAAATCCTGCTGGCCCTATTCGTTGGCGGGAATGCAATTTTTTCAGCGATGTGGTTTGTGATCGGG
>CAZAIZ010000089.1:0-6427 GCA_964485275.1 uncultured Pedosphaera sp. | reverse complement strand
CCATGCGTGCGGATGTACCCAATCATGAGCCTTCGCTGATGTTGATGAATTGCGGTGAATCAATTCAGGTTCGTCCCAGTATGGGTTCCTGGTTGACCTACGGATTGGGAACGGAAAACCAGAACCTACCCGGCTTCATTGCAATGTGCCCGGGTTACCCAATACAGGAATCACAGAACTGGCAGTGTGGGTTTTTGCCCGGGTCTTATCAGGGAACCTATATTGATACCCGCAAGAAGAAGGTGGAGGATTTGATTGAACATATCAAAAACCCGCACATGACACTGGTTCAGCAAAGGCGCCAGCTGGATTTATTGCGCAAAATTAATGAGCGACATGCGAAGGCCCGGCAGAATGAATCCCAGCTTGAGGCCCGGATTCATTCCTTTGAACTGGCTTACCGGATGCAAATGGAGGCGACTGATGCGTTTGATATAACCCGTGAGCCCGAGCATGTGCGCAAGCAATACGGCACCACAACGCAGGCGAACCAGATACTTATCGCTCGACGTTTAATCGAACGGGGAGTGCGTTGTGTTCAGGTATGGCATGGGAACAGTCAGCCGTGGGATAATCATGATGACATTGAAAGTGGTCATCGTTCCTTGGCGAAGCAATGTGACCAGGCCATTGGGGCGTTGCTGACGGACCTTAAACAGAGGGGGTTGCTGGAGGATACCATTGTTATGTGGGGAGGGGAATTTGGCCGCACACCGACTGTGGAATTGCCCAAGCCCGGATCCAACGCGGGCAAGATTAATGGGCGGGACCATAATCATCATGGATTCAGCATGTGGTTGGCCGGAGGCGGGGTGCGCGGAGGTTTGGCTTACGGGGCGACAGATGAATTCGGGTTTAAGGCCGTAGATAATATAATGCATGTTCATGATCTGCACGCGACCCTGTTGCATTTATTGGGTTTTGATCATGAGAAGTTAACCTTCCGTCATGCGGGTCGGGATTTTCGCCTGACCGATGTTCATGGCGAAGTGGTGCATGAGATCATTAGCTAATGGAGGATTGACGACTGAAGGGGGGCTGCAGCATACTCGCCGCCTCGTGGGGTCGTAGCTCAGTTGGTAGAGCACCACAGTGGCACTGTGGGGGTCATGAGTTCGAATCTCTTCGGCTCCACCATAAATTTGGCTTCAGCTTCCTTTGCTGGAGCCTTTTTTATTAATGTACCTCGAAGGCTTTGGAAAGGTTTCTGTAGGAGGCTTTGGCAGTCATTACAGGATCGTATCCCTTTTGCCCCCAAACCTGACCGCTTATCTCAGCATTGATATCGCCTTTGTAGCCGAGTTTTGTCGCCAGACTAATCAGCTTCCCATAGTTAATTTGGCCACTGGCTCCGGGAATCACAAAGCGTGGTTTGCCATCCTTGATAATGGTGTCCTTTACATGAATAAATCGCGTATGAGGGATCATGGTCTTCAGCGAGTCTTCAAAATCAATGTCCCGGTGAATGAAATGACTGTAGTCATAGGCAAGTTTCAGCCAGGGGCTCTTGATCTGCTCGACAAGCCAAACTGCATCCTTAGGGCGGTTGACTGCACCAAACCGGTGGGGTTTTAAACATACAACGCTTTTACTGGCTTTTCCGGCGGCAGCCCAGTGGTTTAGGTTGTCGCGGAATTCATTTTTTACCTCTGCCCATTTGCCGCCTCCCCCAACTGTTTCAATGACTGGAGGGTTGTTAGGGGACAAGTCATGCCCCAATTGGCCTGCTTTTTTGATTACTTCAATATTGGCCTTTTGATCCCCATTTAACTTAATATTGATCATCAGCGATGTTAGCTTGAGATTTAAGTTGCCAAGTAGAACGCGCAGCGTCTTCCTCCTGTTTGCCGCCACATTTTCTGGTGCTGCATCCCAGCCACTGTTCATGCAGAGCTCAACCGAATCATAACCGATTTTTGAAAGGTGCTTCAGGGCTTCTTCAGTCTTGAGGGTTTTCATGCCGTACAAACTGAAACCCAAGGTGAGGGCAGGGTGGCGTCGTTGCTCGGGAGCGGCTAATAATGGCAAGCTTCCTAGCGCGACCGAAGTCTGGATGAATTGGCGGCGATTCATTTTGCGATGGCGATCAGTTCAGTGTAGGTGCGAATGTACATTACATTATTGGCTATTGCCGGAGTTGCATTACAGCGTTGATCCAAATCATTTTCAGCCAAAATTTCAAATTTTCCATTACCACGCATTACGATCATTTTTCCGTTGGAATCGATACAGTAGATGACGCCATTGGCAGCAACCGGGCTGCTGAAAAATTTACCGCTGCGCACAGCGCGTTCGCTCCATTGAACTTTTCCGGTGGCGGCTTCCACGCAGGTTGCAATCCCCTGGTCATTCCAGAGAAACAGGTTCTTACCGATAAGCAGCGGGGTGGGAATGTGGGGCACACTTTTTTCGATGCGCCAGGCCTCTTCCATGTGTTTCCCTTTGGGCCTGAGGGCCACAATGTGCTTGAGTTTGGTAACAAACCCACAGGTTCCAATAACCAGATCCTGGGCAATGATGGGTGATCCGATCGCGCGTTCCTTGGAGGATTGATTGAAAACGGAGTTCTCCCAATTAACCCTGCCATTAACCGGGTTGATGCCGGTGATACCGTGGGTCCAGTTGGTGAAGATGAGTTCCTCCCCCCGATCTGATGCACTGTAGGTAATGGGGGTGCTGTAGGTCAGGCGTTTGCTGTCTCGGGCAGTTTCCCAGATGATTTTACCAGTAGATTTATCCAGAGCGAGAAGAGAGCTTTCACCGTCCTGATCGTTGTTGATGACCAGGAGGTTCTTATAGATGATAGGGGAGGCTCCGAAGCCGTGGCCGCCCTTAACCGGGTTCAGGTCTTTTTTCCATGCGACTTGTCCGTCATGGGTCATCGCTACAAGGGTTAGGTTTTTGGGGGTTCCCCAGCTGAAATAGACATGCTCAGAATCTGTGGCGGGAGTACTGGAAGCGAAGCTGTTTTGTTTGTGGTGTTTATGTTTGGTGGCAGCAAATTTTTTGGACCAAAGTATTTTTCCGGTTTTGGCATTAACACCAACAGCGATGCGGGTTCCTTTTTCTTCATCAGCGCATAAGAGGAAAATGGAACCATTCCAGAGAACGGGGGAACCATGTCCGGTAGCTGGCAGGATTGTTTTCCATTTTGTGTTTGAATCAGTCCATTTAATCGGGATCTCGGAATTACTGATGCCTGTCCCATTGGGTCCACGAAAACGAGGCCAGTTTTCAGCAGATAATGAGCAGCCAATGATTATGAAGGTAATACTGAGTTTTGTGAGCATTGAGGGGTTGAGGGTAATGGATTATATTTCCAGTATCAAAGTGACAGGTGAGCAGTTATTTCTTTTGGGTTGGTCGCAGGGCAATCCAGGTACGGTTTTGGTAACTGCACCTGCAGCTAGCTGAGGCGTCTGGTACCAGCACGAGTCCTCCGGCAGGGATCGCGTTAATCCAGCAGCCGGGACGCATGCCGCCAAAATTATGGGTGGTTTTGGGATCTTTGAATTCTGAGTAACCAAGGGTGGCGGAACGATAAACCAACATATTGGCCGAGCTGGCGAGCGTGCCGCACCCGTAGGAACGTTTGAAACCAAACTCACGGGTTTTTCCTGTCAGAATATCCCACGCGCCGCCCTGGGCATAGATGGTGTTATCATTAATCATGAGCCGGGAAGAGTAGGCTGCCTCGGCATCCCACAGACGTTTGCCATCACTAAGGCGGAAGGCGCTGAGACGACCGCCAATCTCGCTGGCCAGTTTGAATCGAGAGGGTGAGTAACCCATCACTACCACGCCGTGTTCGGCGCTGATGGTGTTAACCGTACCGTAAATGTCCTTGGGCTGTTCCCACATCTTTTCGCCGGTCTTGGCGTATAGGGCAACCAATCGGCCGGGGCGTTCTCCTTTGGGTTTGCCCTCACGGCTTCTGTCATACAGGGCCAGTGGCCGATCAATGAGCAGTAGATTGCCTCCACCAATGGCAATGGTGTTGTGGCGCAGGGAATCTTTGGCATCATAGCGCCAATCCACTTTGCCGCTATTTGGGTTCATGGCAAATAGAGTGGTCGATTCGGTAAGCTGTTTTTTCATGTCCCCGCCAGGCCGGTAACGGTAGGTGACCACATGGCCCGGGTTGGCCAGGGAACCAAAGAGTTGGCCATCAACAAAGGCGATGTAACCCCAGGTCCCAGGTTTACCGTTGGCGCCTTTGGGTGCGGTAATCTTTTTAATCAATTTTCCACTCTTGATGTCAATTCGCAGACAGTGATCCTCGCGCCGGACATATACACTGTCTTTGCTGAGACAGTAATTACTTCCGGTGCCGCTGGTTCCCATCAGGTCATCGCCGTGGTAGGCTCGTAAAATTCCTGGCAGGGAATATTCCCAGAGCTTTGTGCCATTATACGCGTCAACAGCTACCAGACCATCGAGCCCTTCAGAGATAATGACACCCTGATTGTAGAGAGGTGAAGGGGCGCGGCCATGACGGGATGTCATCTCCTGCCCGAGATCATTGAACCACAACATGCCAAGGGGGCCCTTGACTAGTTGATCATCTGAACAGGTTGTATTGGCTGGGTCTGAATACTGGTGGGTCCAGTTTCCAGCGCCCTCTAGGGGGCCGCGCCGGTTGACTTCGTGTTTGCCGGGTTTACCTGCAATCATCACTCCACCATATGGCCGCACCATCGCTTTGGCGTTTGCCGGGATGGTACCGCCTGTAACCATTCGGGCGGATGTGACAAGGTTGGCAAAGTAGGGGGGCAGGGGGGTGTTCTCCGGGTCGGCTTGTATGATGGTGGCGCGTTTTCCATACAAGCCGGCAGCCGATAGCATGGAGCGGGCGCGGGCCACTTTGGTTGGATCGGATTCAACACCGATAATATGTAAACCACTAGCCTTGGCTAGCTCGAGGGTCAGGCGTCCTTCCCCGCAACCCAGATCAAGGGCAAATCCTTTCGACAAACTCGCTTGTTTGAGGACTTCTTTTGCGGCCAAGCGATACGCTTTGTTTTCCCCGAATGGGGCAGGGTTGATGGTAGGATTAATGGAACTTGTTTTTGCAGGGTCAGAACTGAAGCAATAGACAAGGCCCTTATCGGTGCTGCAGAAGAGGCGGCCATTGGCAGCGGCCAATCCATATGCAGTTCCACTGATGGCCGAGGACCAGATCTCTTGGCCTGTCTTTAGGTCCACCATGGCTATTCTGTCTTTGCCTGATGCGATGGCGTGTTTGCCTGTGACAATCATGTTTGCCGCCAGGCCGGTCAGTGATGCTGCTGTATCAGTAGCAAGTGCGCGCTTGATCTGTTTATTGCCTTTTCGATCGACGGTTTCCTTGTCGGTCCATTTAAGAGTAGAGACAGCACTGCTGGTGCTGCGAACCACGCCGCCGGGGATCGCAACGTAAGTGTTTGCTCCAACGCTATGGGTGCGTGCACCGGATTCGCGCTGGAAAGACATTCCCTGGTTAAGGCAAAAATCATCAGAGACAACAATCAGGCTCCCCCCATGGCTGGTGTTGGCCTGAAGATGATAATATTGGAATTTACCCGTTGCCCGATCAAAAGCCGCAGGCACAGCGCGGCCGGTTGCAACAAAAACACGTTTCTGGGTTACGGCTAGATAACCCTGTGAGGAAACTCCACTGGCCGCATTGGCGCCGCCGTGGGGTTGACCCATATAGATTGAACCACTCGAGTCATTTTTCCAGATCACCTTTCCGTTGTCTGGGTTTAGCGCGTAAACATAGACTCCTTCAGAAGGCCAGATGCCTGCGGCAAAATAGAGAATGCCTTCATGGATGGCGGGTCCGCCCCTTACCGCCCAGCGCGAGATCAGGCGGCCATTGCCCAATACCATTTCATCGCTCGGCCCTGCCCGTAGTTTCCATAGCAGTTTGCCGGTGGTTGCCTTGAGGCAGTACAGGTAGCCATCATCGCTTCCGACATAAAGTTTCTCCTCCCAGTAAGTGGGGGCGAACCGAACGGGAGACTGGGTGTAGAAAATCCACTTTTGTTGGCCTGTCGTTGTATCCAGGCCGCGTACGGATCCATCAACGCTGCTGCCAAACCAAACCATGTCTCCCACGGTAATGGGTTGAGGAGCAAAATCGAACATCATGCGGGTTGACCGTGGCCAGGCGGGTTGTGGTTTTGCAGCGCGATAAACCCATTGGAGATTCAATTTGGCCGGCAGTGTTTGGGCGGTGTATCCGGTCCGTTTGGCATCGTGCCGGAAAGTGGGCCACTCTGCATGGGAGTAGGGGGGCAGGAACCCAAGGTTTAGAGCAAGGAGTAGACAGCGAAATAGGGCCGGTGAGCTTCCAAGGTTCATGCGTGATATTCGCTCACGATGGGATCATTTCCAAGTTCAATTGCTTTCAATCTGGGAGCTCCTCGGCTAGTCTGCAGCCATG
>CAZAIZ010000088.1:0-6471 GCA_964485275.1 uncultured Pedosphaera sp. | reverse complement strand
GAAAGCCTGTTTTTCTCGCAGGAGGCCTGACTCCAGACAACGTGGCTGAAGCAGTCCGGAAAGTAGAGCCCTTTGGAGTGGATGTCTCGAGCGGGGTGGAAAGTGAGCCCGGGATAAAGGACCCAAAAAAGCTGGTCGCCTTTATAAAGGCCGCGAAAAGCGAGCTGGGCTAGCCAGTTTCGGGTGCGTGAAAGACCACCATGGCGCGAAAGCATGCACTGGATCCCTTTCCTTCCTGTACAATGGATGAGCTGATGGCATACATTTTATTTTTCCGGGCATAACGGTTCACCGCCATGGCAAGGTCTTCAATCGAATAGGCTACGAAGCCCGCACACTCGGTCTGCATTACACCGCTGTTTAGCAATAGGCCAGGCACTCCCAGTGTGACTTCATCCCGAGAAGAGATCGTGGGCTCCTCGCCTTCGATGGAGTTCTCTTCATCAGAGAGTGGTCCAGGTGTATTTGTTGCTTTTGGATTCTGCATGGCCGCCGTCGAGCCTTCTCCAAAAGATTCGCTGCGGGCGGAGACCTTTTCCTGAAAGCTCATATCCTCCTTGGATATCGCTTTCAGTCGAACGTTGATTGCTGTTTCACCCGCTTCAATCTTGTCGTCTGGTTCCAGTTTGGTTGGCTCGATAACAGGGATTCCATTCAGTAGTGTTCCCCGGCTGCTGCCTTGATCATGAAGCCATGCCTCATTCTTGGAGCTTGCCATGTTATATTCCATTTTTAATACAAAATGTTTTCTGGAAACCATTTTGTCAGGTGTCAGATCAATATCCACCTTCTTGGCAGGAGTGCTGCGCCCCACAATAAGTTCTGGCTTCTCAGACTCTATTGTCTTTGTATCCCCATTGTAAAAAATTTTGATCACAAACATCATGATGTGGTCTCAGGTGCACATCATGATGATGGATTGATTTTTCCGCAATAATCTTTATGCCAAATTGGGCCGTATTATCCCGGTAAATATTGCATGATTCACGGTTGATTGATTGGCTCCAACGTTGGTAATATCAAACCATGGTGGCCATTTTAGTCGTAAAAGACGGTCAGCAACTGGGGCCCTTTACTCCGGAGCAGGTTAATTCCCAATTGGCAGGAGGAATGCTTGAGCCTTCAGATCTTGGTTGGTCTGAGGACTATGAAACCTGGACTCCCTTGAGTGATATGACCGAAATTGTCATACCTGACGATCAGGGTGTGGACGAAACCGACTCCATGCCCGGTGATGGGGACACCGGGACAGTCAACCCGGGATTTAAGACAGCTGGGGAGGAATCCGGGAGTCGCGGGGGCAAGTGGAAGTGGGCTGCTGTTTCAATGTTTGTGGTTGTTGGAGTTCTGGGAGCTTATCAGTTCGTGTTTGGCAAGGGCGATCTCTCCAGCCTCTGCACTGTCTTGGTGGATGTAGTTGTGCCTCCCAAACCTATCAAGGAAATTGTGCCGGCTCATGTGCAGAAATACCGTAATGCGGCGGCAGCGGCGGCAAATGGCAAGACGGCGGTTGATGCAATTAATGAACGACTAGATTTACGGGGTGATTTTCATTTCACGCGGATTGTTTCCGGGTTAACGCAACCAGCGGATACTTGGTTCACAAAATTCTCTCAAGAAGCAGCTATAACTCCGGAAGCCAAAGGAGTTGTAGATTTACTTCAAAGTGCCCTGAAGTCCGGAGGCATTGAGGAAATCAAGGCCCATGGCATGAGCAGTGTCGGTGTAAAAACCAATTTGTTCAGACACACGGTCATGCTGTATCACCCCGCCAATTCAACCGGTCGCTTGTGGAAGGAGCTTGATAACAATGGAACACGCCTCAATGGCCTGCGGTTAATGCCTCCACATACTATACTGGCAATTCATGGGCGGGTGAGAATTGGAGATTTAAGCAAGTGGATGGGTGAGGTCAATAACGGCCTTACCGATTCGAAGCTCTTGAAGGATGCCTGGCAGGCTCTCGAGAGTGAAGTGCCCATGGCACAATTGCAACAATCCTGGAACGGTGAGGTGGGCCTTTATGTGACCTTGAGTAAGGAAAAATTCCGTGTCAGTAACGCTGCGAGAACCGAGTTGGGACGACCCGGTCTTATGCTTGTGCTTGGGGTAAAGGACGCTCAGTTGGAAGAAATGTTAACCCAACAACTTTCCAAATGGCAGGAACCTGAACGTCAAGTGCAGGTAAACAAGAAAAACGTTCAGCTCAAAGTCTATGAAAAACCGGATTTGCCTGAAGAAGTTGGTAAGCTCGATTTGATACCCTCTATTTGTCAGGCGCAGAATTACCTGATCTTTTCCATTGCAACTCGTGATAACGCAGTTGTATCTGCGCTCAATCGAAATATGTCAACCACAGCAGGATTGATGACGGGTTCTGACAAATGGGCAAGGCTATCGAGTCAGAGTGCCGACAGCTTGAGTGTACCCAGGGAGAACCTGGCATTGTTCCTTTCCCCGACGTTTCGAGATGAATTGGCGAAATGGCAGAAGCTTGACCTCTGGCAGGATATTGATCCCGGGTTGCAAAAAACTTTGGTGAGTCTTGCGGGTAGTAAACAGGATGGCGGGATGCTTGCTTTCGCTCATGTGCTGCCTGATGGAGTGCTTTTCAAGAGCTACATACATGGGGATGATTCAGGGGGATCATTCCAGCGGGTTAAAGAACTCACCCGTACTATGGTTGCGGACTTGGTTCCGCAGTTGGCCAAATTCGCACATAAACATTGGTCCGGGCTGGAGATGCCTTCTGAGGCAGAACCCAAACCAGAAACAGAGACCGAAAAACCGAGTAATCCGGGTTCCTGATGGAAATTCGTATTAATCGCGATGGCACTGAATTTGGGCCCTATTCGCTTGAACAAGTCAATCAGATGCTGGATGACGGAACCCTGCTGTCCACCGACCTGGCGTGGCATGACCCGATGGAAACCTGGGCGGAGCTTTCGCAGGTAACCGCCAGCCTCAATCAGGAAACGTCTTCGGCAGGCTCCGCTGATTCGGCATCTGGAGAGTATCGTGGAGGAGGGCGCTACCGGATCATCAAACAATTGGGCCGTGGAGGCATGGGTGTCGTTTACCTTGCGGTGGATGAGCAGCTTAATGAGGAGGTCGCCCTCAAGAGTTTGCCTCCTGAGATGGCAGTGGATGAAAGCGCTTTAGATGACATGAAGCGCGAGGTGCAAAAGAGCCGCAAGCTCAGTCACCCCAATATTATCCGTATTCATGATTTGGTGAACATGCCAGGGGAGGACCCGTTCCTCACCATGGAATATGTACAAGGGCAGGAGCTGGCCGACATGCGTCGCGACCAGCCGGGAGGGGTCTTTGCGTGGGAGGATATCAAGCAATACATCATTCAGCTCTGTGATGCCCTCACTGTGGCCCACGGAGAAAACACCGCGCACCGGGATTTGAAACCCACTCAAATGATGATTAATCGGGAAGGTAGGCTCAAATTGTGTGACTTCGGCATTGCTGCCTCGATGGCTGATTCCTTGAGCTTTTCCTCAATGAAACATGCAATCAGCGGCACATTGCTTTTTATGAGCCCCCAGCAGATGAATGGTGAGGTTCCGCGTGCGGCTGATGATATCTATGCGCTGGGTGCCACGTTGTACGATTTGATGACCGGAAAGCCGCCCTTCTATACAGGGAATGTGAATGTGCAGGTAATGAACCGCCCCGCTATCTCCATGAAGGAGCGGCTCAAGGAATTTGGCATTGAGAATGATATTCCAGACTACATCGACCAACTGGTGTTGGCCTGCCTGGCCAAGGAGCCGGAGCATCGCCCGGCCAGTGCGGAGGAGATCAAGAACTGGATTCTCAGTGAAGGCGGTGCGGCTACTCTGAAAACCGTCAGGCTGGCCTTCACACCACCAGGGTTCAAAAAAGAGTTGGTCTTTGATGTGGACCGTAAGAAGCTGCAGATTGCCTCTTCTGTGTTTGGGGTGGTGGTGGTTGGAGTGTTGGGTTGGATGCTTTTTAAACCGCCGCCGGTTTATGATATTCCGGCGCTTAAGCGAAAACTCCAGACGCAACTGAAGGTATATCAACCTTTGGATACGACTCTAAGTGCAACTTACTTTAAGATGCATGGCCCGGTGCAATATGAGTACCGGGAGAGTGACCGTGGCATACGTTTTATCCCAGGGAACACGAATTACGTTGAAATAATAAATTACCGAGGCAAGGGATTGGAGGGAGTGCAAGGCGCCAATTACACCCTAAGTGCACACTTTATGCCTTTTGATATGCCTGCCAAAGACAAGGCGGATGAACGGCAATTTGCCATTCTCATGAAGCAGGGCCACCACTTGGGTTTGAGTTATGGGCATGATCGACGTTTTGTCATGAGTCACCAGTATATTGAAGGTGGACAGACCAATTTGGTGGCAGCCTTTTCCTCTGGAAAGTTTGATATCAAAGAGTGGCATCATGTCGTAGGTACAGTGGATCGTTCCAAAGGAACAGTGTTTCTGTACGTGGACGGCGAAGAGTCGGGCAGTGCCACATTCCCGGCCAATTCACTTGGCTATACTTCAACTGAGCCGTGGCGTATTGGTGTGGCTAGTCCCAAAGGTAAGAGTCATCAATGGTTTGCCAATGGAGCAGTCGATCAGGTGAGGATATTCAGTCGTACACTGGAATCTGAGGAGGTGAAGGAGCTTTACATCGTGGAACAACCCTTGCCTTTTGAGAAGGAATTGCTGGTCTACTACCCCTTCAACAACGGAGGTGAACTTAAAAACTCAAAGGAAAGCCTGCCGACCAAAGGTTCCGTCGGGGGCTTTGCAGCAACTCTCTCAACAGAGGCGCCTCGAACAATCGATGACCGGTTTGGCGATCCCAATGCAGCCTATTTTTTTGATGGTAAAACCAACAATATCACATCGGGTCGCGGCGGCAACAGAAACTACATTTTAGCGAATGCTACGGAACCGCGGGCTCTTAGTGTTTGGTTTAAGCCAGAAGAAATCGGCACCAACCGACTTTCGGTTGCTAGTTTGGGGTCGAGTGCTGCAAATGCCGGATGGGAATTGTTGGTTGATGATGAAGAGGGACTAATTGGCAACTGGGGTGGAGGAACCAATTACCTTAGTGGAGGCAAGATTAAGGAAGGCAAGTGGCATCATGCGGTCTTTAGCTATGATGACACCATGCAGCTTGTTACCCTTTATCTGGATGGAAAACAGCTTGGTAGTTTCACCAATCAAGTTGAGACTGCTTACAGCGGGACCTTGAAGATTGGTGGGCCACCTTTGGCAGCCAAGAACAAAAAGAAACGTAAGAAGAAGGATAAGGAAGAAGCGGGGCTGGAAGTAACCCATGGTTATTTCCACGGTGCAATTGATGATGTGCGTGTCTATGTGCGGAATTTATCCGAGGAGGACGTCAAGGAATTGTATAAGGGCGAAAAAGCAACCAGCTGGTTCTGGCTCTATTTTCTTGTGTTTGTTTCGGCGCTTGCCGGTGCGTGCCTGTTCCTTTTCCGCAAGGGGTATCGTATCCCTGCCAGGTTCATGGATCCAATCCTGAAGCGTTTGCCCCAGAAGATCTCTGTCCCCTTGGCCCGCTTTAAGCAAGCCGAGCAATTGACTGGAGGAGAAGAGATCGCTGCCCCGGCTTGAGGGCGGGCTGGAGGCGTGTTATTCTAAGACCCATGAGCAGCGTTGCCAGTGAACAGGTTCCCGATGCGGCCGGAAGGTTTGGTCCCTACGGAGGGCGTTATGTTCCAGAAACCCTGGTGTACCCGCTCCAGCAGTTGGAGGAGGAATATTTTCGTGCCCAGCAGGATCCGGAATTTCAGGAGGAACTTGATTACTATCTTCGGGAATTTTGTGGGCGACCCACACCCCTTTATTTTGCCCAGCGCCTGACTGAAGACTTGGGCGGGGCAAAAATCTATCTCAAGCGTGAGGACCTGCTTCACACCGGGGCCCACAAAATTAATAATGCCATGGGGCAAATTCTCCTGGCTAAGCGTATGGGTAAAACGCGGATTATTGCTGAAACCGGGGCAGGTCAACATGGTGTGGCAACGGCCACGGTGGCCGCGATGTTTGGTTTGGAGTGTGTGGTATATATGGGTTCACATGATTGTGAGCGCCAGGGCTTGAATGTGTACCGGATGCGTATGCTGGGAGCTGAAGTGGTTCCGGTAGAGGCCGGCCAGAAGACCTTGAAGGAGGCGGTTAATGAGGCGATGCGTGATTGGGTCACCAATGTGCGGAGCACCCATTATATCTTGGGCACGGCCTATGGCGCGCATCCTTATCCGGTAATGGTGCGGAATTTTCACCGGGTTATTGGCGAGGAGGCACGCATGCAAATCTTGGAGCGGGAAGAGCAGTTGCCCGATCTTCTTGTTGCGTGTGTTGGAGGTGGGTCCAATGCCATTGGTTTATTTTATCCATTTATTGAGGATGAATCAGTCGCCATGACGGGGGTGGAAGCCGGCGGTGAAGG
>CAZAIZ010000087.1:0-6488 GCA_964485275.1 uncultured Pedosphaera sp. | reverse complement strand
TTCGCAAGTGGACAGTACAAGCCGGTGCTTGGTGCCCGTGTGTGGGTTCAGGTTGGGTTAAACCATCATTCCCGCTGCCTTTGGCCTAGCAGCAGCCCGCACGCACGTGCGGGGCTCGTTGACCAACCTCTCCAAAGAGCAAACACTTCCGCAAAGGAGCTCATGCTTAATTTGGTGTCTAAATTCCCTCATTTTACCGATAAAACAGACGGTTATTCACACAAATCACACAGCCTGTTGTGGGGCTTATTTAACAGGCTATCCACAACCTGTTGTGTGACCGCTTGGTCAGCTGCGCGATATATTGGGGTATACCGAAATAGAGTCAATCCTTTTCATGCTGAATTGTGAATAATATAGCCACTTGAAACATACGTGTAGACTTTGAACTCTGTATTTAGCCATCTTTCGTCGGAAAAAAACAATTCACACAGGAATATTCACATCAAAATTTAATTAAGAGATGTAATTTAGGTGAATAGTTATGTTTTAAGGCATTTTTTCGGTCAATGACTGTTGACAAGTCTTTCAAGGGTAATTGGAAGGCGATAACTGTAGGTAAAACGTTATTCGCTCTGGAACCCGTTGGGCATCTCGCCACCATTTTGAATCCAATTAATGAGCTTGGTCACTTCCTCAGCAGTAACGCGTCCTTTGCCTTTGGGAGGCATCAGTTCCTCATGATCTTGAGGCAGAAGAATAACCCGAATCAAAGAACTTGCCGCGGGATCTCCGGGCACCAAGGCTGGCTCTTCAGTCTCTCCACCTATCAGCAAGGACTCTCGATCATCAACTCTCAGGTCCCCCTTGTCTTTATCTGGCCCGTGACACTTGATACAACGTGCTTTGAGAATCGGCCAAACCTCACTCTTGAAACTATTATCACCCCCATTAGTGTCAGGCTCACCTTCAAACCAATTTTTGATCCACACAGGTGCATTCTTCAAAAAGAATTCCGTGCCGTGTGTCATCTTCCCCCCAGAGTGACCGACAATAGGCATCAATAAAATAATCACCACAAGTAATCCTCGAAACCCGTTTCGCACCCTTGCGCTTGCCTTGTGCCGTTCCCATGTCAAAAGCCCCATCGCTATCACCGAAACCCACATGACCACTAAACCATAGTTCTTGTGTTCCTCCATCACCTGAACATTGTACCCTCCAGGCTGCACCAGCAATATCCCCAGACCAACGGTCACAAGCGTACTGACCACCGAGGCTTGTGTCATCCGGTATATGATGCGGCGTAATTCCTCCCCCCCATTCCGGTACCACGCCACTTCCAGAACGGCGACTATCATCACCAATACCATCGGAAAATGCAGGATAACCACGTGAAATGGGCCCAAAAATAAACCCCATTTCAGCTGAATCTGAGACGCCCATGAAAGCACGCAGCAGATCACAAACAATAAGGCTATAAATATCTTGTCCCTCATGGAACCGGGCCATTTCTCCAACTCAGGCATGAATCAGACTCCATCCCACTCAAATTAATTCGAAACGAGTACTGTAATAATAACTGACAAACAATAACCAATGTTAATCAATTATTGGTGTCAAAAACCATGGTCTATCCTACTATTCATAAATGATGGCTTTCGCCTTGTTCCCCGGCGATTCCGCACTATTACTGGCATTTCTGGTAATAGGGGCTTGGACGCTTCTAGGCATGGCAACCGATGGCCTAAGGATGGGCATGCTGTTTATCGCCACTTTCCTCTCTTGGCTCTTGGCACCCTTGTTCGGAAGCTCGATGCCAGCCTTTCTGTTGCCATCGAACTCAATCTGGCGTGATTTAGGAATCGGAGCCGTTCCCGCTTTCGGACTCCTTATGGTTATCTTCTGCATCGCAGTGCATTTCCTGCACAAAAAAGTGACCTTAAATCTTAAATATAAGTGGGACACTCCCAAACATGAAAGATGGGAAAAGCTCAATGCCACACTGGGGTTGGCTTGTGGCGGGATGCTGGGTATTTGGTATTACCTGTTAATCGGTGGAGTTATTATGCCCTTTGGCTACCTCACCGCCAAAATTCAGCCCGCCCAACCAGCAAATGACCCACTGGGCTACCGCCTCTGTGGTCGTTTGTACCGTGATTTGAGTTCACTGGGGCTAAACCACACTGTCCGAATTTTTGATCCTGCTCCGGCCGATTATTATCCAGCCGCCGATATAGCAGCATTGACCTATAATAACTTCAGCACCAATAACCTGGAGCACATAAACCGTTTCCGTTCGCGTTTATTGGGTTATCCGGGACTGGTCGATGCGGCCTATAATCGACACATCATGGCCTTAACGCATATATGGACTACCAATACTTTTTTTATGGGCCTTTATGCCCGCACCAATCTCACCTACCTCCTCAAACATCAGCAACTAGCTGCTGCAATTAATGATGAGACCTTAAATGCACAGCTTTCTCAGGTGGACTTACACGATTTCAAACAGTTTTTGGAGAGCGGAAAATCAAGACAATATAATATAGCCATCCTTCAACAACAGGGAAGATCCCCGATTCTCGGTCGCTGGGAACTGGATCCACCCAACACATTACAACAGTTTAAGTCGCTGTACCCCAAAATGAGCGAGCGTGAGGAACAAAGACTACTTGAGTATCTTTCTTCGGTTGAAAAACATTTGAGCCTGAGTTTTTCCGATGGCTACTGTTATCTTGAGGGCAGAACTTTCCCTGAACGAGCCCTGGGGGTGCGGGTCACAAAAAATAGTACTCATGCCACCACCAATGACTTTACCCCCAGCCTTCCTCCACGAAGCGCAAACCAATACTCCCAACTTATAACCTCTGGCTCTTGGGAAACCAGTCCTTCAGGCAATTACCGTACCCAATTCGTTTTAGGGAACGCAACGAGCCCGGTCTCCATTCAGTTATACCCGAGTCGACTGATGCTCACTCTGGAGTCATTTCGCAACGAGAAGTATGTTTTTCGACGACAAGAACTCTGAATTGCCTGACTACTCAGTCAAAACGACGAGTTGATCCATGAGACAATCCGCAAGCCCATGCAAGGCAGTAGATGCTGGAAGTCCATCCACACAAGTGCTGGCACTCACAATATAGCCCTCCACTACAGCCCGGCATGCTGCCGGAATCTCCCTGGCCGCAAGGCCTTCACGTATCGTATCGGCTTGGGTTCCTCCTTCTTTGAGCATTGAAAGCCAAGCCTTATATTCGATTTCATCGGCCCTTTCCAGAGCCATCAAAACAGGTAAAGTCGCCTTACCGGTTACCAAATCCGTGCCCAGGGATTTGCCTGCACGATTTTCCTCTCCAAACACATCCAAACAATCATCATAAATCTGGTAGGCCGTGCCCAGTTGCAGCCCGTATTCACGCAGAGCCTTGTGCACCTCGGGTTTTCCAGGGGCTGCCAAGCGGGCACCCAATTCGCAGCCCAAGGCAAAAAGCTCTGCCGTTTTCATTCGAACGAGCTCCAAATATTCCTCGCGACTTAATTGAAAATTTCCCCGCTGTAATGTCTGACGTATTTCACCTGTGCAAACCACTTTGGCGGACTGGCTGACCAACTCACAAACCTCGGTAGTCGGCAAAGTTGCCGCCAGCCTGAGGGCCTCTGCAAAAAGACAGTCACCAGCCAGTACAGCGACCTTATTACCCCAGTTGGCAGCCAATGTAGGTCGATTACGGCGCACCTCGGCACCATCCACCACATCATCGTGTACCAACGTAGCAAGGTGTACCATCTCAATAATCACCGCTGCGTTCACGTGATGAGCATTGATTCCCCCAGAAGCACGCGCGCTCAACGCGACCAAACCTGGACGCAATTGCTTGCCCCGGCTCTCCAATGCATACTGAACGAAAGTGACAATCTGAGGATCAAATGAACTGATTGCCTGTTCAAGTTGCTTGGAAACTTCATCGAGAAAGGGTTGAATGGGCTCGCAAATCTCCTGCCAGTTTCGAGGAGGGGCAACCCCAATTTTTTCAACCAACATATTAGTGAGTATAGTAAAAACCCTCCTCAGAGTAAACCATTCATAGATAAATCGAATTAGGCCTTTGTTTTACCCAGCATAAGAATACGGTTAAATTCCCCTACACGCAACGGCATGACTGAAAGGCGACTCTGCTTAATAAGAGCAATCTCTGCCAATTTTGGATCAGCCTTGATCTGGTCCAATGTCACCGGTTCGGTGATCGTCTTCAGGGGCTTCAAATCCACCACACTCCAGTCCCCCTCCTTGGCCGTAGGATCGGGATAGGCCTCAGCCGTCACTTTGGCTACGCCCACCACGGCCTTTGCACTTACACTATGATAATACATCACCAAGTCGCCTTTTTTCATGGCACGCAGGTTATTACGTGCTTGATAATTCCGAACCCCATCCCAGTAGGTCCCCTTATCCTTGACAAATTGTGCCCATGGGTATTTTTCGGGCTCCTGTTTCACCAGCCAGTATTGCATGGGGAAAGATGCTTGGACCAGAGTGCCAGAGTCACGAAAACACTACTCACCTGTCTTTACATCAGCTAAATTCAACCCGTGACCGATATTGCCGAAAACCTAGCCCAAGTACAGCAACGGATTACTGCCGCCTGCAACAGGGCTGGACGTTCAAATGAGGAGGTACAATTGGTCGCGGTGGGTAAAAAATTTACTGCTGAAGTCATCAGGGAAGCAGCTGATTGCGGCCTCACCCTATTTGGTGAGAACCGAGTGCAGGAAGCCAAGGCAAAGATTCCTGATTGCCCAGGGCATTTGCGTTGGCACTTTATCGGCAATCTGCAAACCAATAAATGCCGTGATGCAATCACGTTCTTTGATATGCTTCACGCGGTCGATAGTCTGCATTTGGCCAAAGAGCTCGACAAACGCTGCAGTCAGACCGCCAAGGTAATGCCGGTTCTATTGGAAGTGAATGTATCTGGCGAAGGCAGCAAGCACGGCTTCACTCCTGAAGCCGCTGTGGAAGCTACCCAGGCTTTTTTTGATTTTCCCCAACTGGAATTGCACGGACTCATGACCATGGCTCCTTTTAGCTGCCAGCCAGAAAACTCGAGACCCTATTTCCAGAAGTTGCGCGAAGTGAAAAGTGCCTGTGAAGACAAGCTGGGAGCACCCTTACCTGAATTATCGATGGGTATGAGTGGAGACTTTGAGATCGCCATTGAAGAAGGCGCTTCCCTAATCCGCCTAGGCACAATCCTCTTTGGCCCGCGCGCGAAGGCCTATAAAGATTAGGAGTGCATTTTGCCGCCTTCTGTGTTCCCCTTCAATCCTCCAATGGATTTGACTCCCGACATCTTCTCTGAAGAGATTGAGGCAGCTGTTAAGGCCTTTGATCTTCACATCGTATGCCTGGATAAATCGCCCGAGGATTGCCAGGCATCACTGGAAAGTCTGCTGGCAAAGTCCATTCGCGCCTACGAAACACGTGGCGAAGGCATGCGCCATGGCATTGCGCTGGATAATCAGGTTACCATCATTCTAAGCCAAGTTGATGATGAGACAAACCCGATGTGCGGCATATATTTCAACTTGCATTCCCCCTACAAGAATAGGTCGTTCTCTCCGAAACCAGAGCCTGCCGAACAATAATTTTTTCTATCCCACGAAAAAAAAGGGCCCCAGAGGTTGCCCTCCGAGGCCCTTCTCCACCCATCCGTTAGTCAGGGCGAACTGAATCGCCCTCACGGATGTCCCCCTTGTTGATATCAGCTACCAAAAAGGTCTCATCAGTCTGGGCGGTGGTGACAATCTCACCGACCTGCTGATTACCTCGGTAGACAAAAAAGCGTTGTTCTGAAGGGGGCATTTGCGCCACGAACATAAAGTTGATCACACAAAAACCCAAAGCCTGATCCACAAGCATCACCTTACCCCGACTGGTAGTAGCTGATCTTTGGGTAGCGGGTAGCGGTTTGGTATTCCTCGGGGAAAAGGACGGATTTTGCACCATCCCACCCTCTGGATTAGTCGACGACTTGGCCGTACTATTAAAGCCTTTGCATCCCAAAGAAGAGATGTAGACACCAATAGCTAACGTAATGTAGATGGCGAGTCTCCTTGGCATTCTCACCGCGCCAAGAAAATAGTTTATAATTCCCAATGAACAACCCTCCGTTGTTCACTTTTTCCCGGTTTTCGTGAATAAAGCTGAAATTCAAGCCTCAATTTAGAGTATCCAATAAATAATCTTTGGAGTTGACGGGTAAACGCTAGTTTGCGATGGATACGCTTTCCGTTTGTTTGTTATTGAGTAATGCCCCGCGGTAAAAAAGGAACCCGAAAGCCAGCACCCAAGAGTGGTGCCGCTTTGAAGTACGATGCCAACGCTTCGGCGCTGGATGATGCGTACGGTATGCTCGCAGAGTTGCGCCGTGATCTTTCCGACACACGAGAAGACAAGGATGAACGGGAGGATTTGCTCAAGATGTTCGCCGGTTGCAAGGATTCCCAAAGAGCGTGGATTCTTCTGGAGGATTACTTCAATAAAT
>CAZAIZ010000086.1:0-6548 GCA_964485275.1 uncultured Pedosphaera sp. | reverse complement strand
GTGCTCTGAATTACGGGTCTTAAACAGGATGCGTTCGCCGTGTTTCAAGCCGTGGGTTTCGAGTTCTGTTCCGGTAATGGCAACGGGATCACGGATTTCAATTACTCGACAGGGCCCCATGACAGCATCGATGGGTAAAGTTTCCATGGTGGCTCCTCCGGCAATAAAGTGCCGGGGTGCATCCATGTGAGTGCCGGTGTGCGCACTCATATTCATGTGCGTTAGGTTGCACGGACTATTGTTATCATCCCCGATACTTCTCTTCAGGTGAGATTCAAAGGCCGGGTCTCCAGGCCAATGCACCATCCCGTTTTGGATGGGCACGCTGATGTCAATCCAACTCATTATGGTCTTATTTTAACCCTGTCCTTTACCCTTACGGTTGGTTTTGAATTGGGCGAGTATTTTGGGGTGTTGCTCGAAGAACACCGTAAGATCCTCAAGCGTACTAAGAGTATCCACACTGAGATGATGTTCAATCCCCTCGATATCACGTGCCTGCGTTTCGTCGTCCAGGTCAAAAAGGGTAAAAAAATTGGCCAGTACAGTGTGTCGGTCGCGAATGCGTTCTGCGATGGAACGTCCTGCCGGGGTAAGGGTTAGGGCACGGTATTTCTCATAATGCAAATAGCCTTCATCAGCGAGTTTTTGCACCATGCTGGTCACGCTGGGCTGTCCAACCCCCAAGGACTGGGCAATATCGGCCACATGAGCGGTGCCTTTACTCTCGATGAGTTCGTAAATGCGCTCGAGATAATCCTCGGCACTCTGGCTTGGGTTTCCGGGCACGGACCAAGTTTATGTTGGGCAGATAGATGTGGCAACGTGCATTTTGCTTGAGAAAATAGGCTTATTACAGATAGTTTATAGTGAAGGGAGGGGATTGGATGTCCTCATTCAAATGGATAACGAAACACCCAGTGAGATTATTGCCGCCATCAGGAAAGCTCAGGAACTGGGGCAATCGGTGGAGAAAGAACGGCAAAACCTCAAAGGCTTGAAATTCACCGATCTGGATTTGTCCAGGTTGGATTTATCCGGGTTTGACTTTTCCGAATGTGAGATGAGTCGCTGTAATCTGTCCAAAGCAAAGTGTCCGAGTGCAAATTTTGACGGAGCGACTCTATACAAGGCAAAGCTCGATGAAGGGGAATTCCTTGGGGCCACGTTCAGGGGTGCAAATTTATCCGGTTGTTCAGCGAAAAAATCTGGATTTGGAATGAGTGTAATCACCTCCGCCAGTTTTTTTGACGCAGACTTGGAGGATGCCACTTTTGTGGAAGCGCAGGTGCTTCAATCTGATTTTCGGGCAGCTAAACTGTCTCGGAGTCGGTTTTTTGGCGCGTATCTGGATCAATCAGATTTTTCTCAGGCGGATTTGAGTGATTCGGATTTGCGTGAGACAAACGTTGAGGGGGCCAGTTTCAATAACGCCATTTTAAAGGGAGCTCAGTTGCGCGATATGCGTAGTTACTCCAAGGTAAACTGGATTGGGACTGATATCCGCGAGATTGATTTCTCCGGAGCTTACTTGGTTCGCAGGCATGTCATCGATGAGAATTTTCTCTATGAGTTCCGTAACCAGAGCAAGTTTTCGGAATATGTATACCACCTCTGGAAATGGACCTCAGACTGTGGGCGGAGCATGACGCGCTGGGGAGGATTTCTGATATTCAATGTTTTGCTCTTTGCCTTTATCTACTGGGCAATGGATGCATGGATGCCGCCTGCCGAGCCATTCGTAAGTCACTTGGAAAAAATTGGAGAGGGGGGATTACCCGGTGGTTTTGTTCCTTATTTATATTACAGTGTGGTGACGTTCACCACGTTGGGTTACGGGGATGTTGTGCCGCAAACGGTTGCCGGGCAGATTGTTCTGATTATTCACATCAGTATCGGCTACCTGGGCTTGGGAGCCCTGCTTTCTATTTTAGCCACCAAGTTCGCCTCGCGCGGGAATTGAACCATGTTCTCATTTTTTAAGCAGAAGGATCCTCAAGCGCGACTCTATGAAATTCTTGGGGACTACGAATTGCCGCGGTTTCGTAAGACTATTTTTGAAACTTTAAGCCGGTTGCGCGACCCCAAAGCCACCTCTTCTGATATCGCGGAGGTGATGAGTATGGATGCGGATCTCACTTCCAGAGTTATGCGCATGGTTAACTCCCTAGCTTATGCTCCCAAAATGCCGATTAAAGATCTCGATCATGCCATTACCATGTTGGGTAAATCAGAATTGGAGCGCGTGGTCATGATGGTGGGCGCAAAAATGACGGCACCGAAGAATGTCCCGAGTTACGTGGATATGGACGCGTTTTGGCAGCGGGCGGGGCTGCGAGCTGTAATTGCCCGTGGATTGGCCGACTTAACGGCACCCTCGAAGGCCGGGCTTTGTTTTTCAGCCGGGTTCCTGCAGGACTTTAGCGTGCCGATTATCGCTGCGAGCAAGGGTAAGGAGTACGCTGAAGTATATAAAGCATCCATTCAAAATAAGAAACCATTACATGAGATTGAGCAGGCAAAATTCGGTTGGGATCATGCCGAACTAGGGGCGCTGGTCTGCAATGAATGGGAACTGCCTGAGGATATTGGGGCAGCCATTAGCGCCCAGAACGAGTCGGAAAGTGAGCTGCGTCCCGATCCTGTGTTTTATGTGAGCGACCTTCCAGGGGAGGATGACGAGGCTTGGCGGGTCCGCTTCAAGGAACAGATTCTCGCCCAGCATGAGGTAAGCGAGGAAGTCCTCGACTCAATGCTTGAGGAAGCCGACGAAAAAGCCCGCGAACTGGTCCGTTTGATTTCCTGATCCAGCACGCTTCAACCGGATCATTTTCTGATCAAACCGCTGGGAAAAATTTTCCTCTTTTGTGGAAGAAAAGGCTTGTGAAAAAAATCACTTGTCCTATTTTGGGCGCCCGCCTAGCAGCTAATCACTCTGTTTTTTAGGCGTTGTAGGTCGTTTATTGATGCAACTGCACAAGATTTTTATTGCCCTGTTTTTGTTGCTCACCATCCCCTATGTTTTGGCTGATGAGAGTGGTTCTGCCGGCCCTGGAAAATCCGGTGCAGGGAATCAACATCATGAAGGAGATCATGAGGAGGGTCATCATGGTCTTACGCCGAACGCGCCGGTTATTCATGAGGTCGGCCCCCTTCAAATTACCAATTCAATGGTCGTTACTATCATGGTGGCACTGCTCATCATTCTGATGGCTCAGGCTGCCACGAGTAATGTCCAATTAATTCCCTCTGGATTGCAAAACTTCGTGGAGCTTTTGGTGGAAAGTCTTTACGGATTTTTTGAAAGTATTTTAGGGCCTGATATGGTGAAGCAGACCTTTTGGTTTTTTGGTACTATCTTCATTTTCATCCTTTTTTCCAATTGGTTCGGGCTTATTCCCGGGTTGGGTACCATTGGATGGGCTGAACCAGGACACCATAATCAACATATTACTGAACCGCTTTTGCGCGGAGTGAATGCAGATTTAAATATGACATTAGCTATGGCTGCACTTTTCATGGTTCTCTGGCTTTACTGGAGTCTCAAGACGATTGGTGTTGGTGGTTTTTTTGGACATATCTTTAATGTTAAGGGACACGGTGCCGGTTTCTTTGGTATCTTTCTGGTGGTGGTCTTTATTTTTGTGGGATTGATTGAGGTGGTCTCCATTGGGGTGAGACCGGTGGCGCTGACGTTCCGGCTCTATGGTAATGTTTTTGCCGGCGAAAATATTTTGGAAACAGTCATGGCCCTAGGCGGTCCGTTTTTTGGATGGTTGGCGGTATTACCCTTTTACGTTCTCGAGCTTTTGGTGGGATTAGTGCAGGCATTGGTGTTTGCGCTCCTGACCTCGGTATTTACAGCCCTTATGTGTGAACATCATGGAGATGAACACGCGCACTAGATAATTTCGATGATCAGACCATGCATGTCAGTGGGGATCATCGGCAAACAACTGAACAAAAGGTAAAAATATGGAAATGTTAGCAGCACTTGATGGCAGCCTGCACGTAGGCTTGGCCGCTTTAGGATCAGCCATTGGCGTTGGACTTGTCGGAATGAAAGCCGCCGAGGCCACCGGACGTAATCCCGGCGCAGCCGGGGATATCCGGACTCAGGCGATTATCTTCGCCGCGTTGGCTGAAGGTATTGTGTTTATCGCGATCTTCCTTGCGAAGTAGCGCGTATTAATCTGCCGGGCGGGGGATTCCCGCCCGGCAAACTAAGATTTAACAATGGAAAACTTGATCATTTTTGCTGAAGCATCCGCCGGGGGCAGTGAGGGGCCTGTGCAGGAGATTGTTAAGACATTTGGAGTCAACTGGACCCTCTTTATTTCCCAGTGCATTGCCTTTTTGGTGGTGGCATTGGCACTCAAGAAATTTGCTTATGCACCGGTACTGAAGGTTCTGGAGGATCGAAAACAGCGTATTGCCGAGGGCATTGAAAATGCCGACAAGATTAAGACCGAGCTTGAAGCCACACAGGCGCAAAAGGATGAGATTTTGAAAGAAGCCGGGGTAAAGCGTCAGGAGATAATCGATGCAGCCAAGGCCGCCGCCGCCAAGCTGGAAAAAGAAGAGGCCGAAAAGGCCCTAAAGAAGGCTGAAGATATTATAGCCAAGGCTCAGGAGGCAACTGAAGCCTCGCGGCAGGAAATGATGAATGAACTCAAGGCGGAGATTGGCAGATTGGTAGTGGAGACCACCATGAAGGTGAGCGGCAAGGTGTTGAGTGATGGAGATCAGCAGCGACTTATCGATGAAACCAACAAGGAGTTGGCCGCCTAAACTTTAAATGAAAGGCAGCAAGCAATCCCGTCGCGATGCCAAGCAGCTCTTTAAGGGTTGTCGGGTTGATGGACAGCTTAGTGATGATCGGGTCCGAAAGACGGTGGCTTTGTTGATTGAAAAGAAGCCCCGCGGGTATTTCGGTACTTTGCAGGAATTACAGCGACTGGTGAAACTGGATGTGAATAGTCGTTCGGCGAGCGTGGTAAGTGCTGTGGAATTATCCGAAGGGCAAAAACAAAATGTGCGGGATAGTTTGGGCAGAATGAAAGGGGGCGATGTGGCCATTGAGTTTGCCCAAAACCCGGACTTGATCGGTGGCATGCGCGTGAAGATTGGAGATGATGTGTATGATGGCAGCATGAAGACGCGCTTGGACCGGCTGGGGGAAAAATTTTAATACTTTATATAAGAACGAAAAATCATGAGTAACCTATTGCAAGATATTGAAGCCCAGATAGCCGGGGCCAAAACCGATGTTGCGCGCGAGAACGTGGGGATCGTTCGCGAGATCGGCGACGGGGTAGCCAAGATAGAAGGCCTGACCGGTGCAATGATGAACGAGCGTCTCGACTTTGGCAACGGAGTGAGCGGGCTGGCACTTAATCTGGAGGAAACCGAGGTGGGGGCGGTGATTCTTGGTGATCACACCGGCATCAACGAAGGCACTGAGGTGCGTACTACCGGAGAACTCCTTTCGGTGCCGGTGGGCAAGGCCCTCTTGGGTCGTGTAGTCGATTCTCTGGGTCAACCGATTGACGACAAAGGAGAAGTGGCCCATGAAGAGACTTATCCGGTAGAAAAAATTGCCGCAGGGATCATTGATCGGCAGTCAGTGAGTCAACCGATGCAAACAGGGATTATGCCGGTGGATGCGATGATCCCGATTGGTCGTGGCCAGCGTGAGCTGATCATTGGTGATCGCCAGACCGGGAAAACGGCTGTGGCGATTGATACCATTATCAACAACGCCCGTATCAATAAGGAGAACGATGGGAACGATGGGTTCCGTCCGCTCTACAGTATTTACGTTGCGGTGGGGCAAAAACGCGCGAACGTGGCCAAAGTGATTCAGGATCTTACAGATGCCGGGGCCATGGAGCACACCATTGTGGTGGCGGCGACCGCCAGTGACTCGGCTACCAACCAGTATCTGGCGCCCTTTGCCGGGGCGGCAATGGGTGAGTGGTTCATGGATAACGATATGGATGCTCTCATTGTTTATGATGACCTTTCCAAGCACGCGGTGGCTTATCGTCAAGTGTCTCTGGTCTTGAAGCGGCCTTCCGGGCGTGAAGCCTATCCAGGGGATGTATTTTATCTCCACAGCCGCCTGCTGGAGCGCTCGGCTCGGCTCCGTAAGGCGGCGGGTGGGGGTTCGCTTACAGCTCTGCCAATTATCGAGACTCAAGCGGGGGATGTATCGGCTTACATTCCCACCAACGTGATTTCCATTACCGATGGGCAAATTTTTCTGGAGACAGACTTGTTCTATCAGGGAGTGCGTCCGGCAATTTCAGTGGGCTTGTCAGTTAGTCGTGTGGGCTCAGCTGCACAGGTGAAAGCCATGAAACAGGTAGCCGGTACAGTGAAGCTGGATTTAGCTCAGTTCCGAGAGCTGGCCGCTTTTGCACAATTTGGCAGTGATCTGGATGATGCTACCAAGGCCAAGCTTGAGCGCGGCAAGCGTATTGTGGAGGTATTCAAACAACCGCAGTTCCAGCCGGTTTCAGTTCCCATGCAGGTGGCGGTTTTGT
>CAZAIZ010000085.1:0-6555 GCA_964485275.1 uncultured Pedosphaera sp. | reverse complement strand
GTTTCTCGGTAGAAGAAGGGGAGAGTATCGCAATTATCGGTCGAAGCGGGACAGGGAAAAGCGTTCTTATTAAGCATATTATAGGGTTAATTTCTCCCGATTCGGGTTCGGTGAAAGTAGATGGTCGCGAGTTGATGGGAATGAAAGAGCGTGAGCTTCTATCGATTCGGCGGAAATTTGGAATGCTTTTTCAGGGAGCGGCACTTTTTGATTCCCTAAATGTGGCTGAAAACGTCGCTTTTCCACTGAGACGTTCAGGGATTGTTGATGAAACGGAAATTGCCCGGCGTGTAGATGAGGTTTTGAGATTGGTGGAATTGCCTGGTATTGGAACAAAGATGCCCTCTGAGCTTTCAGGAGGAATGCAGAAGCGAGTTGGATTGGCCCGAGCGATTGTGCATAGGCCTCAAATAATATTGTATGATGAGCCGACCACCGGATTGGATCCGGTTGTTTCAGATAGTATCGACCAATTGATGATGAGGGTTAGGGACAACTATCAGGTTACCTCCATAGTTATCACTCATGACATGCGTTGCGCCCGCAGGATGGGCCAGAGGGTAATTTATTTACGTGAAGGACAAGTTTATCTCGACGCTCCGGCAGGTGAGGTTTTCAATTCAGGAGATGATCTGGTGGGTAGATTCATTCGAGGTGAGGCCGATTTAAAGGAGGTGGATTATTCATGAGCACCGGACGTTTGGAGTTTAAGGTGGGACTGTTTGTTGTCGTGCTGCTGGGGTTGGCAGCAGCGATGAGCATCAAGTTTAATGAGAGGGGATTTGGGTTGCGTGAAACGTATTCCCTGACCCTGCGCACCAGTGACGCAGGGACGATCATACGTAATTCAGCGGTTATTATGTCCGGGGTGAAAATCGGTTATGTGGATGGTTTTAATCTGAGCGGGAATGGGAGTGAGGTGCTGATCAATGTTCAGTTATATCCGGAGTATCAAAAAGTTGTGACTGAAGGGGCTGTTTTCAGGGTAAGATCGAGTGGGTTTCTAGGGGATCAATATATTGGTGTAACACCGGGTGCCAACCCGGGTAAACCTTTGAAGCCTAATCAGAAGTATGATTGCGAACCTCCGTTTGATATTGAGCAAATAGGAGGAAAAGTGAACGGATTGTTGGTTAAGGTAGATGGGGCGGTTGAATCGATAGATTCCTTTGTAAAAAAAATGGATCAAGGACTGTTAAGCGGGGAATCATTAACCAATCTGACGGTTACCATCGCCCAGTTTCGCGAGACATCAGAAAAGGCAAATCGTGTGGCAACACGCGTGGACAGTTTGCTGGGAGCCAACGGCCCAGCTATCACCCGGGGAATAACTAATTTTAGTTCGAGCATGAATAGTTTTAGCACATTTACTGAAGAGCTTCGGAGTGCACTATCGACCAATACTCCTGCAGTCCATGAGAGTGTCACCAATTTTGCAGCGTTCACTAAAAGGCTTCATGCTTCGGCTGGCGAATTGGAATTACTTATTGCCACCAATGCCCCCACGGTGCAAAAGGCCCTTGCCAACATCCAGGAGTTTTCAGTGAAATTGGACAAAACTACGGCGGATCTTCAATCTACACTGACCAACAATCGTACCAATATCACCCAGGTAGTTGAAAATCTCGCTACCGCTACACAAAGTATTAAAAGTATTACTAAGAGTGCAGACAAAATTTTGCAACAGGTGGAATCTGGTAACGGGCTTGCGGGAGGCTTAATCAAGAATGAACAAATGCGGCTTCAATTTATGTCTGCAATGACTAATCTGAATAGTACGGCCGTGCATTTTTCAAACCTTGCCAGTAACCTTAATGCGAGGGGGATTTTCTATAAACCCAAGCCTGAACCTCTCGTTGTACCCCCCCGAAGTGTACGCCCAAAGTAACGAATGGAAAGGGTAACAGTTTTTACCGCATTTAATCCTGTGCAGGCACAGATAATTGGAGCACGTCTTCAGGCAGCCGGTTTGGATGCTACCGTAGAAGGAGAGGCTGCGGCTCTCAGCATGGAAGGGTACTCACTTGCTACTGGTGGTATTAGGGTTCAGGTTCCCTCTTCACAAGAAACGGATGCACGAGAGCTGATTGAGGCACATGAAGAAGACGAATCCTAAATTATGGAAAAAGCTGCAAGGAATTCTTGCTTCGGGGGAACTAAAACTGGATGAGTCGACTTTGGATTCCTATAGCGGGGATAAATGGTTTGCTGCAAAACTTCCCGAGGCGGTGGCTTTGCCGCGTTCAACCAAATCGGTTAGTTCCGTTCTAAAGTTTGCTCATCGCCACAATATTCCCGTTACGCCCCGGGGGGCGGGGCATGGTTATGTTGGAGGGTGCGTTCCGCTACAGGGCGGGATTGCTTTATCGTTGGCAAGAATGCGGCGTATTCGCGAAATTAATGAGGATGATTTTGTCGCAGTAGTCCAGCCAGGTGTGATTACGGCTGATTTGCAGGAAAAAGCTGAGGCGAACAATCTCTACTACCCGCCCGACCCAGCAAGTCGATCCGATTGCACGATTGGTGGGAATATCGCAACTAATGCCGGAGGGCCTCGGTGCTTGAAATACGGTGTTACCTCCGACTACGTGCTTGGGTTGGAGGTGGTGATGGACGATGGCGCCATAGCTCATGTTGGAAGTCGGACCCATAAGAACAAGACAGGTTTTGACTTTCCAAGGTTCTTTACCGGGACAGAAGGGCTTTTGGGAGTGGTAACCGAAGCCACTCTGAAATTACTGCCCCTCCCTCCTTTTCGTGCTGCGTTATCGGTTGGCTTCGGCTCCATTTCAGCTGCAGCCAAGGGAATCGGCTTGATATTCAAATCCGGTTTTTTGCCAAGCGCACTGGAGATAGCTGATGAGTTTACCTTGAAAGCCGCTGCCAAACGCACAGGGAGTAAGCGTCTGCTTGGCTGTAGGGGGCATTTGATTGTGGAATTGGACGGTCAGGAAAAAAGCGTGCGTGGTGAATTGCGCGAGGTGAAAAGTCTGCTTGCCAGTTTGAAACCGAACTTTATGAATCAAGCACTTGGGAAATATTCGGTGGAATCCATTTGGAATCTGCGGCGTGAATTTTCCTATTCACTGCGTGACACCGGTCTAACCAAGCTTAATGAAGATATTGTTGTTCCCAGGGGGTGCTTGAAGGAGTTGCTTGAGTTTGCCGGGCGGCTTCAGAAGAAGCATAAGATGCCTGTGGCATGTTTTGGCCATGCTGGTGATGGGAATATTCACGTTAATGTAATGGTGGATGATGCGCGACCGGGAAGCGCCAAGCGCAGGAAAGCCGCCTTGGATGAGTTGTTTCAATGGGTGATAAAAAATAATGGGGTTATTACGGGTGAACATGGCGTCGGGATTGCCAAGAAGCCTTGGTGGCCTTTGGCGACATCCCCGGAAGTACGCAGGCTGCATCAAAAAGTGAAGCAGGTGCTGGATCCAAAAGGGATCCTGAATCCGGGTAAGTTTCTTTAGATAGGGCGGGCTAATGCCACGGTGATCGTGCGACCTTCAAGCTCGGAGCCATTCAGTTTTTCTACTGCGTTGTTTGTGCTCGTGATGTCTTCCATTTCGATAAAACCACACCCATTGGAGCGACCTGAAGCACGGTCGCGGACATGGGTAACCTCAATGACTTTGCCGGCGGAATTAAAGTGAGCCCTTAGATTTTCGTCTGAAATCTTAAATGGCAGATTGCCCACATAGAGTGTGTTGTTCATGGGGCAAGGGAAACATGATTGGCAGATTGGCATCAAGATCGATGTACTAGTACGACGAATTCACCCTTCGGTTTTCGTTCCGCGTAATATTGGACCAATATGTCTGGTGATCCACGTAGGAATTCCTCGAATTTCTTGGTGAGTTCTCTTGCCAGGACTACTTCGGACCCCGGCCATTGGGACTGCAGTTCACCCAACAGCTTGGTGATACGATGGGGCGACTCGTAAAAGCATAGTGTTCCTGAGGTTTTATCCAGCGCATCCAGCATTTTTTTTCGGCCGCCGCTTTTGTGCGGAAGGAACCCCACAAAATGAAATTCTTCAGTTGGTAATCCGCTGGCGGGTAGGGCTGCAGTTAGGGCGCAGGGGCCAGGGACGCTCTCCACCCGGTTTCCAGCCTTAATGGCAGCACGTACAATACGACCGCCGGGGTCGCTGATCCCTGGGGTTCCTGCATCACTGACTAAGGCAACAGACTGGCCATTTCCCAGGCAGTCCAAGATTACTTGTGAGCGTTTAGCTTCATTGAATTTATGGCAACTGACTACCTTTTGGCTTATATCGTGGGCCTTGAGGAGTTGTTTTGTTCGTCGAGTGTCTTCAGCAGCAATCACATTGCATTGGCGTAATGTTCGTAAAGCGCGAAGGGTAATGTCCTCTAGGTTTCCGATTGGAGTGGCTACCAGATATAACGTGCCTGGTTGAAGCGGTGCCTGAGGCATGCGCGGATAAAACACAACTGTTGGCGGGACGCAACCAGATTCGCATTGCCTTTTTTCATGTTCGTTAGTATGAAATCTCCACTGATGCCGGTTTCTGAGGAGCCCAACATCTCGTCCCCTAACTATCGATGGCCTTTTTACGTTGCTGGATTGGTTGCTCTTTGGATTATTGTGACGGTGATATGGATGATTGGGGGGGTTGACGAGGCGAGACAAGAGAGAGAAAAGGGAATGAACTTGGATCCTTTTGGTAATCAATTATATCAAACCAATCGCGTAGATGATCATGAATAATATGTGGATGAAAGTGGGTGCCGGATTGCTGGTTTTTTTTGGATGTAAACCTGGCGAGAGCGCCAAAATCTTAGAACCTAAAACCCACGCAGAAAACAATTCGGATTCCAAAGCCGAATTTAACGGGGAAGCTATGGCGTGGATTCCCCCTGGTAGTTTTGATATGGGCTCCGAAAAGAACCAGGATGAACAACCAGTCCACAAGGTGAAGCTCGATGGTTTTTGGATTGGGAAATACGAGGTAACCAACGAGGAGTTCGCAATCTTTTCGAAGGATACTGGTTACAAGACTATTGCCGAGCGGAAGCCCAAGCCGGAGGATTTTCCAGAGATACCGCCTGAGGAATTCAAAAACATTAAAGCTGGATCCATTGTTTTTACGCCTCCAGATGAGGATATTCCCGTGGAGCGCCTCAAGGCTCATAATGCTTTTTTGGCCTGGTGGAAGTACGTGGATGGTGCGAGTTGGCGTTTTCCTGAAGGGCAAAAAAAGGAGGGTGCTGGGAAGAAGGCAAAACATCCAGCAGTTCACATAGCCTGGTACGACGCACTGGAATACTGCAATTGGTTAACTCGCAAGACAGGCATCAAGCACCGTTTGCCTACTGAGGCTGAGTGGGAATATGCCGCGCGAGGAGGGCTAAAGGGAAAAGAGTACATTTGGGGGGATGAGCAGGAGCCGGAGGGTCAAATCATGGCCAATATATGGCAGGGAAGATTCCCGCGAGAGAACACAAAAAAAGACGGATATTACACGACTGCTCCAGTCGGTAAATTTCCTCCCAATGGATATGGATTATTTGATATGGGGGGCAATGTGTGGGAATGGTGCTCTGACTGGTACATGCCCAATTACTATCGTAACAGTCCAGTGGCCAATCCAAAGGGGCCTAATGAGAGTTATGATCCGAATGAACCCGGCCAATGGAAGCGCGTTCAACGTAGTGGGTCATTTCTTTGCTCAGATCTCTACTGTGGATCCTTTCGGCCTTCACGCAGGATGAAAACCACCCCAGATACAGGCATGTCCCACGCTGGATTCAGAGTGGTTGCTGAAGCCCCCGCACCGAAAAGGTGAGGGGGCCTTTTGGCTTCTTAACGTTCAGCGGTTTGTTTGGGTTGGGTTATTGGCCACAGTTGGCTGCGTGTTCGTGCTGATCGAAGGTATGTCTCAAAATCCTTGATTACATCAGGATTGATCCGCGCAACGTTTTGCGATTCAGTGGGGTCTCGCTTGATATTGTAAAGCTCCAAGGCTTTGCCTGGTGCCGAACGGATAACTTTCCAGTCTCCTTTGCGAGCGGCTTGTTGCGATCCATATTCATGCATTTCCCAATAGAGATAATCGTGCCGGTTTTTCTGTTCGCGACCGAGTAATGTAGGCATGAAAGAAATACCGTCAATTTCGCGTGGTTTGGGGACCCGTGCTGCAGAGAGAATTGTTGGCAGAATGTCCCAATGGGCAAAAGCTTCTTCACTGACTGTGTTGGGTTTGATTTTACCCGTCCACCGGGCGATCATGGGTACACGTAGTCCTCCTTCGTACAGGTGGCCTTTAATGCCACGGAAAGGACCGGAGCTCCGGAAAAAGGCGGGATCGTTTCCTCCTTCTTGGTGGGGACCATTATCACTGGTGAGAAAGATGAGGGTATCCTCATCCATTTTGTATTCTCTTAGCTTAGACATTATTTGACCGATGGCAGTGTCTAGGCGTGTGATCATTGCAGCTTTGTTCCGTTCGGGCCTAGGCCATTTTTCACCGCTGTAGGGAAAGTCCGTTGGCACCTCCATTCCGTTGCCGGCTTTTTGTGCAAGCTG
>CAZAIZ010000084.1:0-6594 GCA_964485275.1 uncultured Pedosphaera sp. | reverse complement strand
AGACAAGGCTTGGAGTGATGGGCCCAACATGATTCCCCTTCCGAAAATGAAAAAGTTCCTAGAGCAATTGGTAAAAATTCACAAGGCTTCGAGGTGAGGTCGAAAGCTACAGCCGCACAGTTCAAGCGTGTGAAGATATTCCTCACCGATGTCGATGGTGTGTTGACTGATGCGACTATTTTACTTGATGGTAAAACTGAATTTAAGCAGTTTAATATTCAGGATGGAATGGGTTTAAGGCTGTTGCAGCACTTGGGGATTCCTGTTGGATGGGTGTCGAATCGTAAATCTTTGGCTACTTCTGTGCGTGCAAAAGAACTGAAGGTGGATTATCTTTGGCAGAAGTCGCTACCGAAGGTGGCCGCAGTGGAATCCATACTTAAAAAAGCCAAGCTGAAATGGGAAGACGCCTGCTTCATGAGTGATGATATAAATGATCTGGCGGTGTTAAACCGGGTGGGGTTGCCGATTGCTGTAGCCAACGCGCGTCAGGAAATATTGAAATCGGTAAAACATGTGACCAAGGCTAAGGGAGGAGAGGGAGCTGTTCGAGAGGTTTGTGATAAAATTATTGGGTCACACGGAAAATGGCCGCATATTATTCGTGAATTAAGTCATCCTGAAGGATATCGTGACCAGTAGTTATTACATGGTTTTTTATGCATTGATATGCTCGGTCTTCGGGCAAGTGACCCCTGGTCAGGGAGTCCAAAAAAGGATTCAATTTCCAGAATACGATCGTCGCACCGGAAGAATGATCTCCCTTCTTACCGGTGATAAGGCAGTGCCTCAGAAAAACGGTATAATTCTCGTGGAAGGAGCACGCTTGAAGACCTACAGATATAGAGGAGCAAAGAAGAATGAAGACTTGATTATTGAGGCGCGAACGTGTCTTTTTGATCTGCGGAGTCGGATGGCCTCCTCTGCGGGTCCGATGAAGGTTTACAGGTCAGATGGTGGCGCTGTTCTTGAAGGGAAAGGGTTTGTATGGCGGCATAAGCCCTCGCTGTTGATTGTTAGTAATAACGTTAGAACTGTAATGAGTCAGGGATTCTCTATAAATGAAAAGTAGGCATAAAAGTCTATTACTGTTAATTGCTGTTAGCATCAATGACTTGTTCGGCGCTGATCCGGCAGCGGTTGTGCCAGGGAAGGTTGCAAAAACCATAATTACGGGCGAGCTTTTTACTTTTAACCCGCTCAAACATATAGCCGTATATAAAGGGGATGTAGTGGTGATCGATCCTGGAATGGATTTATTATGCGACAAGCTCACGATTTATTTTGCCGACAAGAAAAAGACTCCTTCGAAACCAAAGATTCCACCTGTACCTGTTGCACCTAAAAAGCCCACTGTTGCCCCAATGGTTGGATTGGGTGGAAGTATTGATAGAATTATTGCCGAGGGAGATGTTGAAATTATCAATAAGAAGGATAAAACCCGGGCAGTGGGAGGGCATGCGGTTTATACATCAAAAACAGAAGTTTTGGTTCTGACCGTTGATCCCAAACTATACACGAAGCAGGGGATATTGCTGGCTAAGGTGATTGAGTACAATCGCTTAACTGGAGAGTTATCAGCCAAGCAGGCTGTTCTCGAAAACGAGAATAAGCCGAAGGCCCCCAACAACAAGCCCCCCAGTAAATGAATTTTCTCTCTGCGGAGGGTTTGGTTAAGGAATATGCTCAGCGCAGAGTGGTGGATGGAGTTTCCATTCATGTTAGCCCCGGGGAAATAGTCGGCCTTCTGGGGCCAAATGGAGCCGGTAAAACAACCACCTTCAATATGGTAGTTGGCATTGTCCGTCCCGACGAGGGTGAGGTTTTATTTCAGGGGGATACAATAACGAGACTGCCGATCCATGAGCGCGCACGGGCAGGGATTGGGTATTTGACTCAAGAGCCCTCTGTCTTTAGGAAATTGACCGTGGGGGAAAATATACTAGCGATATTGGAGACCTGCGATATTGACTCGAAGGAGCTCATGGTCCGGTTAGGGAGTTTGCTTGAAGAACTGGATCTTTCCGGGTTGGTTGACAGCAATGCCTATCAGTTGAGCGGTGGAGAAAAGAGACGTTTGGAGATTACACGGGCCTTGGTGACAAACCCCAATCTTCTCCTCTTGGATGAACCGTTTGCCGGGATTGATCCGATTGCTGTGTATGAGGTGCAGAAAATCGTCCGTAGACTGAAGGAGCGTGGCTTGGGTATTTTGATTACTGACCATAACGTGCGGGAAACGTTGAAGATGGTGGATCGAGCATACCTCATACATCAAGGTCGTGTCATATTGGAGGGTGATGCAGAAGAACTTGTTGAGGACCCGAGGGCCCGCGAAATATATCTTGGGCCAGAGTTTAACATGTGATGAAAGTCCCCAGAATATCGATAGAAGAATTTTATGTTAAGAACGCATCCTTATTGGGTTTGCGCCTCTTGTCGGGGTCTGTGGGCCTTAAAAGAACCATCAAGGAGCCGACAGTTAATCGTCCAGGTTTAGCTTTGGCTGGCTTTACTAAATATTTTGCAAACAAGCGCATTCAGGCTGTTGGTTCGGCTGAAGTGACTTACCTTAAGTCATTGCCCAAAGAAGAACGTGTGGCGAGGTTTGAGGATATATGCCGCCACAAAATCCCTGGGGTTGTTTTTTCGCGGAATTTAAAGCCTGAAAAAGAATTCTTAGAGGTGTCCGAAAGGATGGGAACGCCTGTTTTTAGAAGCCCGTTGATCACCATGAAATTTATTAACCGTGCGACATTGGCCCTGGAGGATCTTTTCGCACCCAGGGGGCAAGAGCATGGCAGCATGGTGGATATTCTTGGAGTGGGGGTGATTATCAAGGGGGAAAGCGGAATTGGTAAAAGTGAATGTGTTTTGGCTTTGGTGGAGCGTGGGTATAGTTTAGTGGCAGATGATATAACCAAGGTTAAACTGATTGATGGGCGAGTCATTATTGGCACCAGTTCTAGTGTTACGCGAGATCATATGGAGGTGCGCGGAATTGGGATTATTAATGTAGGGGCAATGTTTGGTGTCAAAAGCATCCGTCTTGAAAAGCAGGTTGATCTTGTCGTTTCTTTAGTGGACTGGGATAAGGTCAAAGAGATTGATCGATTAGGAATAGAGGAACAAACTATTGAACTGCTCGGAGTTTCAGTTCCGCATATTACCATACCAGTTAGACCGGGGAGGGATATGGCCCGGCTTATAGAAGTTGCGGCCTTTCAGAATAAGCTTAAGCGTTCTGGGCACAACTCGGCAGAGGAACTAAATAGAAGATTAATTGAGAGCTTATCTGGAAAGGGAGGTGAATAATTCCTCGTAAAATGCAAAGAAATTGCCAAATATGGGGCCTTTAAATGACCAATAGTAATGCAAACACAGTAGTTCGTGAATATTTAATCCAAAATGATATTGGTATTCATTCGCGGCCGGCTGCGGCATTCGTGAAGGTTGCCAACAAGTACAGATCTGATATTTCGGTGATTTATGGTGATAAGTGGGCCGACGGTAAAAGTATTTTGGGGCTGTTGATACTGGAGGTTGTGACCGGAACCTCCATTGTTGTTGAGGCAGCAGGAAAGGATGCGGAGAAGGCTGCGGATGCAATACAGGAACTGATAGAAGATGAGGAGGGTATGTTTAACACCCCTCTTAAAAATGGTTAGTTATGAATGTGGATTTGTCCCGGGTAGTACGGCTAGCGCGTATTGAACTGACCTCTGAAGAGGAGCGAAGAATTTCGCCTCAGCTTAATGAGGTGTTGTGGTATATAGATAAGTTAAAGGAACTAAACGTTGAGGGCATTGAGCCCACTGCGCATGCAGTGCCTCTTGAGAATGTGTTGCGCGCTGATGAGTTAGGGGTGTCACTTTCTCAGGATGAAGCGTTGTCCAATGCCCCGCAAACAGCAAACGGACTTTTCGTTGTTCCCAAGATTGTTGAGTGATTATGCCTAACTCGCTCACGATCCATGAGCTTATTGAGGGGCTGAATGCTGGGGATATTACATCACGAGAGGCTACACAAGCTTGCCTGAGGCGGATAAATTCAGTCGATCCGGTATTAAATGCCTTTATCAGTATCGATTCAAAGGATGCCATAAACAAAGCCGAAGCTGCGGATAAGGCTAGAGCTGATGGGAAAGAAGGTCTGTTATTGGGGGTGCCGGTGGCAATAAAGGATGTGATTGCCGTTAAAGATCACCCGCTTAATTGCGCGAGCAGGATTCTTGGTAATTTTGTCAGCCCTTATGATGCAACAGTAATTCGGAAACTTCGCGAGGCCGGTGCAGTTGTTTTCGGGAGGGTTAACATGGATGAATTTGCCATGGGAAGCTCTACTGAGAACTCTTCATATGGACCGTCCCGGAACCCTTGGAATACGGAACATATTCCCGGAGGTTCCAGTGGGGGTAGCGCCGTTGCGGTTGCTGCTGATGAATGCATAGCCTCGCTAGGCAGTGACACAGGAGGGTCAATCCGCCAGCCAGCAGCGCTTTGCGGCTGTGTGGGCTTGAAGCCGACATATGGGCGGGTTTCACGTTATGGCTTGGTAGCCTTTGCATCTTCTCTCGATCAAATTGGTACTTTTACCAAGGATGTACGGGATTCCGCGACTATGCTTCAGGTAATTTCAGGTGTGGATACTAGAGATTCAACAAGTGTTCCAGAGACGGTTCCTGACTATTCTTCAAGTCTTACTGGAGACGTGAAAGGTTTACGGATTGGTTTACCCAAAGAGTATCAAACTGATGGGTTAGACCCCGAAGTCAAAAAGGCGGTGGATTCAGCAGTGGAGAACCTGGCGGAACAGGGTGCTGAAATTAAGGCAATTTCACTCCCGCATACTGAATATGCAATAGCAACCTATTACATTATAGCAACAGCAGAGGCTTCGGCAAATTTGGCTAGGTTTGAAGGTGTTCGTTACGGGGCTCGTGTAAATGGATCTGATCCACAGGAGATGAACAGTAAAACTCGAGGGGCAGGTTTTGGAGAGGAGGTTAAGAGACGGATTATCCTTGGCACGTATGTGCTTAGTAGCGGTTACTACGATGCTTATTATTTGCGTGCCCAGAAGGTTCGGACATTGATTCAACGGGATTACCTAAAGGCCTTTGAGGAGGTAGATCTTATTGCTAGTCCTACAGCTCCAACCCCGGCCTTTAAAGTCGGAGAAAAGATGGGTAATCCGTTGCAAATGTACTTATCAGACATTTATACCATTTCATGCAATCTGGCCGGCTTGTGTGGTATTAGTATACCTTGCGGATTTTCCGAGCGTGGATTGCCGATTGGCCTGCAATTGCAGGGCAGACCCTTTGGTGAATCGGATGTTTTGCGCGCTGCTCATGCATATGAGCAGTCAACTGACTGGCACATTAAACGACCAAACCTGGGTTAATGGAATACGAAGCTGTCATCGGTCTGGAAACACATGTGCAGTTGAAAACTAATACCAAGATGTGGTGTGGATGTGCCAATGCATATGGATCAGAGGCCAATACAAATGTGTGCCCTGTTTGTCTCGGTTTGCCAGGGTCTCTGCCTGTGCCTAACGCTGAAGCTTTACGTAAAACGGCTCTGACCGGTTTTCTGCTGAACTGCGATGTGCCTGACTATGCAAAATGGGACAGAAAAAATTATTTCTATCCGGACAATCCTAAGAATTATCAGCTGACTCAATTGGATTTTCCTTCGACAATTTCAGGCTATGTAGAGTTTGAGCTTGAGGAGGTGGTGAGAAAAGTCCGGATCAATCGCGCCCATCTGGAGGAAGATGTCGGCAAGAGTTTTCATTTTGTTGATTTTAGTGGTGTTGATTTTAATCGTGCCGGAGTCCCGCTTTTGGAGATTGTTACTGAGCCTGATATTTCATGTGCCGATATGGCTTATGAGTATTTAAACGCGTTAAAGAGCATTCTTCAATATGGTGGAGTTAGTGATTGCGACATGGAGAAAGGTCAGGTGCGATGTGACGTGAATATTAGTGTTAGGCCAAAAGGAGATATTGCATTGGGGGAGAAAGTGGAAATCAAGAATATGAACTCTTTCAGTGGAGTGCGACGGGCGGCCAGATATGAAATAGACAGGCAGATAGAGGTGCTTAAAAACGGGGGAGCTCTGGATCAGGAAACCCGTCGTTGGGATGCTGTTGCTGGTATTACTGATAGCATGCGGACTAAGGAGGATGCCCATGATTACCGTTATTTCCCTGATCCTGACCTTATGCCGCATCGGCCTTCAGAGGAATGGCTCGCGGCTGTACGTGAAGAGGTGGTGGAGCTTCCTCTTGCCCGCAAGCGACGGTATATGAGGAGTTTCCGGTTGCCTGAGACTGATGCGGAAATATTTGTCGGCGATAGGCAATTGGGAAAATATTTCGAAGAAGTTGCAGAGGGGTTCCATAACCCCAAGCTTGTGGCCAATTGGGTAATCAATAATCTCCAGGCCAAGCTAACTGAAAATGGAACCTCAATTGCAGACTTATTATTTTCTCCAAGAGCCATAGTGGAATTGGTTGAGCTTGTCGAAAAGGGTCAGATTAGCAGCAAGATTGCCCAGGAGGTATTTACAGATATGTTTGAAACAG
>CAZAIZ010000083.1:0-6668 GCA_964485275.1 uncultured Pedosphaera sp. | reverse complement strand
TCCAGATTTCAGCCTCATCAACCTCCCATTGGAATGCGTATTTCGAGCTATTCGTATCGTTGATCCATGGGCGGGACCCGTTGTCAAAGAAATATATATAGAATTTTTTTCGGGGGCCAAGTTGGCGAAGAGAGTCGACTAGGGCTCTTTGGGCCATGCCCAATCGGTTGTCCTGACCCATACTTCCTGATTTATCAATGATGAATGCATGATGGTTGCCATTGGTGGTGTTGAAAACCTTGGTGATGGGGACTATTTCGTACCCTCCACAACAGCCGAGCATAACGGTGGAAGCGGCTCCCTTGGTTTTACCTCCACTGGATATTTGGTGTTCACGTGTGAATCTACCTGTTGGACCCAAGTCTGAGTCGTTCGATAAATGGGAACTGCCGTCTCCCAGAACCACATTGCCTTTGCCCTGCATTAGGCCTGCCATGGCGTCGCGTGGAATTGGGTATTCATCAGCTCCCACCCATCGGGCTTCCGCAAGATCACACTTGCTCAAGTTTCGGGTTGTAGCCAGAACGGTTGATGGTCTCCCCAAGTCACCACCTTCAGCTAAAAGATAGCTGATGGCCTCGGTTGGAATGGTGACCCCTCTGGTTGGATCAAATTTGTCCCATTTTGATTCCGCACTTTCATTGGCTGCTGCTCGTTCCGGGTCTAAAGGTGAAAGCAGCACCTTTACAGTGCCGATTTCTGACTTCAACGGCGGCAATGAGAAAATAGCCCCTGGATCCATGGTGAAATCGGTCCACATGCCGCCCAATTCCACTTTTTGATCGCTCGGAAGTATTTGCCAGGGGAGCCGACCTCCGTGATCATTGCCATATGAGTAGAGGGCCCGCCCTATTTGAGTGAGGTTCGAAAGGCACTGGATTCGTTTGCTTTTAACTTTTGATTGGGAGAGTACCGGTAGCAACAGGGCGGCCAGAAGGCCGATAATACCTATGGTCACCAAAAGCTCCACCAAAGTGAATGCCCTGTTATGTTTTTTAGGATTCATTTTTGCTACGAGACTTGTTGTACCTAATAGTACTGATCTGATATTGAAATTCTGTCACCTAACAAAAACTCTTATGTGACGGAACTTAACTCATTGCGGAGGATTAGGCTACACGTATAAAATGATCAAAACAAAATGAAATCCGAAAAAAATGCATTATTGAGTATACGGTCAGTCAATGAGGCCGACGTGAGTCTGCTGGCTGAATTCATCCGTGGGATTGCTGAATATGAAAAGTTGGCTGATGAAGTAGTGGCTGACGAAGCGGTTCTACGTGAATCATTTTTTGGGAGTCGGCCGAGTGCAGAAGCTCTTATTGCCGAATGGGACGGGAAGCCAGTTGCTTTCGCAGTCTTTTTCGAGAATTTTTCCACATTTAAAGGGAGATCAGGATTATATTTGGAGGATTTATACGTGATACCTGAATATCGCAAGAAAGGGATAGGAAAGGCGCTTTTATCACATTTGGCTGGGATTGCGTTGGAACGAGGGTGTCCGCGCTTTGAATGGGTTGTATTAGATTGGAACCAAAATGCTATCGATTTTTATGAGAGTTTTGGGGCCAAAAAGATGGAAGAATGGCTAATATTTCGTATTTCGGGCGATAATCTTGAGAAGTTGGCTCGCACAAGTTATTGACATTTTATGAAAAATATTGTTAATAACTCGGCCGCGGATGTCCCCCTATAATATCCGCAATTAAACCGTCAACGGGATACCCCCACTCCTTCCCGTTGGCGGCTTCTTTTTTTATTAGCATTGACTTATAAAGACTGAATATCACGCTTGTCCCCACAATGCGTTGGTTTAGTTTATTATGTGTTGTACTTTGTGGGTGCACCTCCATTTTGGATCGGCTTTCGACTGACTACTATAGTCGTAACTACATAGCGCAAATCGAGGTATCTGAGCAGGATCCTGATGGGCAGGCTGCTCCTTCAGTGCAAAACGTTTTGCCAAGAAACCATGATGTGCGGGTAAAAACTCATACCGAGGGGGGATGGGAGGTTCTGGGTTCATCCGAGTTCAATACCTCTGGTTCTCCCCGTATAAATCATCTTCATAAATTGGCAGCAAAGCTCGGTGCAACGCTGGTGGTTATCTCGAAGGAATTTGATCGACGGGAGCAGGAACTGGTGAAGAGACAGGAATATCAGCAGGGCGAGCGAATCACGGTAAACGGAACCACAGTCCAGCTTCAGGGACGTTGGGTGGAAGTGGTGGATGTCCAAACCTATGTGTACCATAATTACCGGGCCACACTGCTCCGCCAAGGGAGCGAATAATTCAATTACATTTCACGCGACAAATTTAATGGTCTGTTCCATTCTACCCCCATGAGGTTGTCAGTTATCGGTCGGGTTGTCAGTTTGCTTATATTGGGTTTATTTGCCTCGGTAATCGCCCAACCGAGTGACGAGGGGCCGGAATCTCGACCAACAAGGGGTGATGGCCTTGAGGCCAAGCTCAAAGAGGCTGCTCCAGCACTGGAGGTAAAATTTTCCCAGCTTAAAGAACAAGCAGCAGCGGGAAATGCTGCGGCCCAGTATCAGCTCAGTCAATTTTTGATATTTGGGGTGGGGGCTCCGGTCGATCTTAAGGCGGCATTTGCTTACGCCAAAAAATCGGCGGCAGGCGGGTATGGCTTGGGGCATTATCACCTTGGGCGGATGTACAGGTATGGCACCGGTACTGACCCGGATGTGCAGAAAAGTGATGAGGCCTTTGCCTCCGCTGTGAAATCGTTGCCTAAATTAGTGGAAGCCAAGAACGCTGAGGCAATGCAGGCTTTGGCGCTTCTCTATTACCGCGGATGGGGTGGGTTGGAGCAGGATCGAGCCAAGGCGCTGAGCTTGAACCGTCAGGGAGCGGAGCTGGGTGATCCTATTGCTGCAGTAGAAGAAGCTGATCAGTATTGGGATGGGAAGGGAACCCATCGCCAAAGGACTAAAGCCGTGCGCCAATACCGCAAAATAATGCCTAAGCTGATGGATATGGCTGAAGTGGGGGACCGCCAGGCGCAGTTGCTGGTGGGGAACCTGTTGGCGACCACCCGACTGGGGCCGCGCAATTTTTCCGAGTCAATGAAGTGGCACATGCCTGGAGCCAAGGCAGGTTATTCAGTGATGGAGTTTCTTATTGGGGCACGCAACCAGAAAGGGAATGGGGTACCCAAGAATGACGCTGCAGCAATGGAATGGTATCAAAAAGCAGCAACTCAAGGTCATCCAGGGGCAATCAATAATGTGGGGTGGATGCACGGCAATGGTCGGGCTGGAGGAGGTGAAAACGGAGAGAAAGCCTCGGAGATGTACCTGAAGGCGGCACAGCGCGGTAATGATGTTTCGCAGAACAACATTGCTATGAGGCTCTTTGATGGATCAGGCATAGAGCAGGATAAAGAGAAGGCCTTCATGTGGCACAAACGTTCTGCAGAAAATGACAATGGTCGGGGCCAGTATTTTTTGGCTTTGCGATATGACACCGGTGAAGGGACTGAGCCGAACCTAGAAAAGGCGGTTTATTGGTACAAGCGTGCGGCGGAAAATGATCACCGTGCTGAATATGAGAGAAGCAAGAGGGATTATGTGTATGGTGCGCAAATGCGTTTGGCGCAGATTTATATTGAGGGACGGGGTGTCAAGCGTGACTTGAATCAGGCTATCTATTGGATGGCACGTACCACTGAGTATGAGAGTGATGCGGCGGTGAATTCATTTCATGTTCACGAAACGGCCATTGCCAAAAGAGCGGTTGAAGAGTACCAGCCATTGAAGAAATATTTGGAGGAAGGCTGGCCTGCTTCCCCACGCAACCTGCGTGATATTATCGATGCAGCCAATAACGGGGATTCGCAGGCACAATATGAGGCGGGAGCGCTGCACATTTTGGGAATTGGAGGAGTGGCCAAGAACGATGTTGGAGCAATGGGATGGATAACCAAAGCGGCAAATCAGGGCCATGCGGGGGCCTTATATTACCTGGGTATTTGCAATGAAGAAGGGCGGGGGATGGAAAGTAATCCCACCCAGGCTAAAGAACTTTATCGCAAAGCGGCTGAACAGGGGCATGCCGGCGCATCAAATAATCTTGGAGCCCTGGCCGAGATAACCGGGGATTCGCCGGAAGTTGTGATGAAACATTACCAAAAGGCTGCCGCAGGCGGGAGCGTTAATGGATCTTACAACTTGGCACGGCTCAAGGAATCGAATGATCACCCGCGAGATAAGATTCAAGAATTGATTGAGCATTATCTGTTTGCCGCCAGACATGGCCATGCGGAGGCTCAAAACAATCTGGCGGTTCTGCTGCAAGAGAAAGCAAAAGATGAGGAGGGCTTTGAGGAGGCGGCAAGGTGGTATCGTAATGCAGCTAATCAGGGCCATGCTGATGCACAGTATAACATGGGTATCATGATTCTTCGTGGCCAGGGAGGGCTAAAGGTTGATCGTAAGGAAGCGTTTGTCTGGTGGGGTCGGGCAGCATTACAGGGTCAACCTGATGCCATTAAGTACCTGCCGGCTTTGGCTGAACAAATGTCACAGGAAGAACAGGTTGAAGGACGCAAAATCATTGGCCAATGGGATGAAAACACGCTCGTGCCCCAGTTATTTGTGATCCGCAAAGGAGATTAATTAATGAAATACATGTTAGGGTTGTTGTTTGCGGTTTTAATATGGGAAGGGTGCGGGTTAACAGGAGGGGGCGTAGGGAGCTCGTCTGGATTGGTTAGGCCAGAACCTGTGAAAACCAATCAAGGAACACTCTATGTTCATCCAGTCACAAAACAACCTTTTGATGGTGTGTATGACGTTGTGGAGAACGGTGAACGATTGAAAATGGAGATAAAGAATGGTTTGGAGCATGGGCGTTGGCAACGTTGGTATCCTTCAGGAAAAATCCATGAAGAGTATAATCTGGTTAAAAAGCAACGAAATGGACTGCAGCGCTCCTGGTATCCCAATGGTCAACTGATGTTGGAGGCGAACTTTCGAAACGGCTTATGTCTTAATGCAAAAACTTGGACTATATCGGGTGCTGTTGCCTCGACGGTAACCAATGGTTCAGGCACATTATTGCTGTTTGATACCAAGGGGCAGAAACGTCGTGAGTCAGTGTATATAGACGGGATCAGGCAGTAGATCCCAACAATAAAAAAGCCCTACCCGGAACGGGCAGGGCTTAAGTGGTTTGAATTTTTTTATAGCTCAGCCATAGAGTAGTTTTTTCCAGTTCTTGTGTGCTGCCTTTGAGATTCGGTCCAGTTCCTTGGCGCGCCTTTTTAGGTGCAGGTTCATTTCCCGTTGAGCAAGCGTCCAGTTGATACGCCTCAGACCGACCTTATATTTGTCCTTGGCGTTTTCCCGGAAAAATTTCGGACCGCCTGAATATCCTATTTGGTGGAAACGATGGATTGAGATTTTCTCCAGCAAGGTAAACTGGTGTCGTGGTCGCCCGCGCGTGTTGCTTGGGAAGGGAGTATAGGGGGTGTCATGGTTTTCCTCAATCCACTCGGTAAAGGATTCCACCAGCTCTTGATGACTGCAGTGCCAGTTAATTTGGAACACATGCAGGGTGCTGGTGCCATTACTCTCCAGCGATGAACCTTCCTTGCCGGTTTTAAAGCCTGATCCATTCCTCGAGGATACACTTGCTACGGGTAAATCCTCGTAATTCCCTCTAGCCACTTTTGTGAGCCATTTTCTATTATTGCTATCTTCACCGAAGGGACCTTTGCCACTTCCGAGTTCACGGTCCAGTTCCCATAAAAAAACCTTAGTTATGGCTGATTTGGGTAACTTGTTGTACTGGGAAAAATCCCAGTCTTCTTGGGACAGTGTTTCCTCTGTCCAATCTTTTTGGGTTAATTTTGAAGCCATCTATCAAACTGTAATACGCGTTAGGGTATGTTTGCCGGGATTTCACATGACAAACGAGGCGGAAACCTATAGAAGCAGGGTTGCTTGTCAAGCTGACTTAATCACGCATGTATGTCATAAATCAAGTTGATGAAAATTATTAATTCTATAAGGTTGATGGTATTCATATAATTTGTTGATATGTTGACTGACGTTATAAGTTTCATTAATTATTTTTTAGTAATAAAATTAATTTAGTGCTATTTTTGCATTACCAATCGGATGGTTCTGTTTTCCATCGACTAATAGCCCTTGGGCGGGAAAAGTTACAAATAATTTAAAAATAAGACAAATGATATGTAGATTCCTATTTTTTATTATGGTTCTGTTTTTATGTGGAACCTTGGGTGCAGCGGAGAGTTCAACGGGTCAGCAACTGCTTGATTTGGGTTGGGGCGCGATAAAAGGTTTTGGGAGTGTTATCAGTAAAGCCATTTTGCACATGCTTTTGTGGGGCATATTCGGGTTTTTGCTGGGAGCTGTGGGAGGCGTTTTCATGTGGCGTGCCTTGCGGGATCGTGGATGGATGGATGCGCCCTGGAATTGGTATAAATATGTTCGTTGGATGTGGCCGGTGTTGATCGTGGGCACTTTATCTTTTGGACTAAGCTCTGCGCTGTCGACTTGGGGTGCAGGCCGGGCTTTCAAAAAGGAGGTTCGGGAAGGGGAAGTCATTGAAAAGGCGGTGTTTAATACCTACGCCATGGTGATGGTGTGGCGTTTGGGGCCAGAAAAGGTTGGAG
>CAZAIZ010000082.1:0-6725 GCA_964485275.1 uncultured Pedosphaera sp. | reverse complement strand
TTGCCTCATATTCCTGCGCCTGAATTTCCCCTCTCCAAACGGTTCGATCCATTTTGCCCCTCTCTGCAACTGCCGCGGCCACTCTTCCCTGCAATCGTTCAGTAGGCATGGTTTCGCTTTTGACCACCTGGCCATTCTTTCCATAGGTTGTTTCCTTACGCAACAAACCATCAGCAGACCATTCAATAACCCTACCCTTAGGAATCCCCTCGCTCCATTGGCCTTCCAGAGATTTCGACCCATCAAGGTGCCATTCGAGACTTCTGCCGTGCCGCCGCCCGTTCTTGAAGTGAATTTCCGCCTTGGGACCCCCTGAAGCGGTGGTATCGCGCAGCAAACCGCTAAACAACTTTCCAGTGGACTTATCGTAAACCAAATCACCCTGCAGACTTACCTGCGCACTCGAACGGACCAATCTCGGGAGGGCTGGCTTTGCAGAGGAAGATACAGGAGTTTCAGCCGGTTTATTGCAACCAACCGCCACGGCAAACAGGATTGCAATCACTCCACGGTTCATTTGTCTGCCTCAATTGCATGATATGAATTTACCGCAGGGGCTTTCAGTTTTGCAACAGACCCATCAGGCCAGTCTACTGTCACCATCTCAACCGGACCATTCCTTCCCAACCCAAAATGGACCGTGGCAGGGTGTTGAGCCTTCCATGAGTCGCCGGTAACCACGGGCAAAGACTGTACATGAGTGCCCTGTTTGACCGTCACTGTCGCCCCCCAAATGGGTTTACCGGCCGTCCCTTTAAGATGAATACCAATCCAATCATTTTCGGTAGTCATCTTGTTGCGGATCAAACGAATTTGGCCATCTCGGGTCCGCTCATCACCCGGCTCCTTCTCCACCACCAGTAAATCTGGCCGGCCATCCAGGTCCAGATCCGCTGAGACAACTGACCGACAATCGGCTTCATTGGATAAACCCATCAGGAAGGAGATATTGGTGTAGAGCCCCTCTCCTTCATTGAGATATAATACATTATGCTCAAACCCGTTCCATGATTCGGTCTTGCCCAAGTCAGCCTGACATTCCTTGAACACTCCGGCCATCACGACGCTTTGGGTCTTGATCTTGGGGGTGTAGATGTCGTGCCGCCAAAACTTGGTGCAGTAATCCTTGGCCGAGGTACCGCTAATATGGCCATTGGCTATATAAAGATCGCGGTCCCCATCATTATCAAAGTCCCAGGGAGTACAACCCCAGGCCCAGCCGGTACGAGCCAAAGAATCATTGTATTGAGCCTGTTTGAACCCACCCTTCCCGTCCCCCAACAGAAGCCGGTTTCCATAACCCATCTTCATTCGTGCCGCCTGAACGGGTTCAAAGCCTTTTCGGCCCAAGTTCAAATGCTCCAAGCGACGAGCCGTGGTGGACCCCATTCCCACCATGTATATATCCATCAAGCCATCCTGATTATAATCGGCAAAGGCATGACTCATCCCAAATGAATAATGATCATCACCCAAACGATCGGTAATATCGGTGAACTTCCCTGTTCCATCATTAAGGTGAAGATCCAAACCGGAAAAATCGCTGACGACAACGAGGTCCAAATCTCTATCATGATCCAGATCGATAAAGGAGGAACTGTAGGTCCTACGATTCCGCTTTTTGGTTAAATTGGCAGCAACAGTCCCATCAGTAAATTTACCGGTTCCGTCATTGATGAGCAGATACGCCGGTAATCCATCAAGCGCATCATAATAGGGGGTAGGCGCGCGGCCAGAGGCATAAGGATTAAGATACTGAGGCACAAAGGCATCGAGGTCTCCATCTCCATCCACATCACCCACTGCAACCGCAGAAGGATCACTTAAATTGGTTTGCAACCCAGTTAAGCTGACAATGGGGGGTACTCCAAATTTCCCCGTTTTGGTGCCTGGGAAAACCATGGGTTTCTCATCAGGCCCAAAGGTCAATAAATCAGGCAATCCGTCATTGGTAAAATCAACAATTGCCGCTGCATCAGGAAACTGACCGCGACCACCACTCAGCATGGGTTCAGGCTTGAATTTCATCGCCCCTTGATTCCAATAAATCAGGTTGGATCCGGTGGGAATGATTTCAGGCAATTGATCACCATTTAAATCTCGAACCAACAAGGGCGAAGGGTCGACGCTGTCTGGAATGCGTTCCCTTGTAAACTGGGGATTATCCCGACGCACCTTTAATTCACCAACGCTCTCAAAAGGCACAATCCCCTCCCTTTGAAAGCCCTTCAAACTCTCCACTTCCAATCTGCCGGGCAACCAACGTCCACCAGAATCCTTGTTGTCGGACCAATACACCCTGAGTGCACCCCGGAGAATATATCTATTGGCATCTTCCAAGGACACCGCATGAATCGTAAACTTAAAGAGCGACCTTTTCCCGCTTTCATCAGCATCAAATTCCTGCTGGTGCCACTCGGTTTCCTTTATCGAATAAGATTTCGCCCATTGCTGCAGCTGTTCCTTCCATTGAGAAAATTCATGGGACTGCGTTGCATTATTCGACCATAAAATTTCCTCAATGCCCAACTGGTGCTTTATTTTAGCCACGTCCTTGAGAGTCAGAATGGCAATTTCTTCAAAGGGGAACTCCTTCCACACTGCCCAGTCATTCCCTGTTTCACGCAGTCGATCCCACAGATGAACAAAGGTGCGCTCATAATCCTGAGCAGCCATCTCTGCCTTCCATTCCTGCCCATCGAGTTTCTCCCGATCCTTGAGCTCCTTATCAATCTGCGCCTGAGCGGATGGCGAAGGCCCGGTTACATCACTGATTTTTTTACCACCACGATACTCCATCGTGCGCATCAACAGTCCATCAGGGCTCCATTCCTTAACCACTCCAACGGGCTGACCAGCCTGCCAGTTGCCCTCCATGCCCAATCGACCATTCTCATGCCATGCACGGCAGTGTCCTTCGCGCCAGCCATCCCTGTAGCTGTATTCTATTTTTGGGCGCGAATCTGGCCAGCTTTCCCTTTGAACACCAGTAAAAGGCTGCCCCGTGGATTTGAGCAAATAACGGCCATCGGGTTGTCTGGCCAAATCAAGAGACGTGATTTTATTAGCGGCCGAACTCGACGTCACAGGCTCCTTTTTCCCACATGCAACCATTACCAAAAGGCCGGCAAAAATGATCGCTCTAGCGAAAAAATATCTACAATCGTCCATCTAATTTATGACTTTTTTCTGGTGCGAAGCCCTGTAGAGCATTAATGTAAAGGCCCTGTTACACAAGAAATATAACAGTAACTCAACCTATCATGAAAAAAACTATTATCACTATTTCGATGACCGTTGCCATGGCAGCTTTTTTAAGCGTGGGCTGTGGTGGAGAAACCGTCCCAACTGAGCCTACTGAAGCTGATAAAGCCGAAGGAGGCCAGGCAGAGGCTGATCCAGAGGCAGGAGATCCTTCCAGTGAGGATTCCAACTCCAGAGGCAGCACCCCGGGCAAAGCCAAGCCTGAATAGAAATAATCTCACTCTTTTTTATGCACGCCCTCCTTTTCAAAAAGGAGGGCTTTTTTGTGAATATAAAACATCCATTCTTCTCTATCAGCACAAGCAGAAAAAAAGGGCGCCACAAATGTGGCGCCCTTTTGATAACTGTATTCTATTAGTTCCAGCGGTTGCCAGCCTGAGAAGGACGTATCCATACCAGGTTGGGTCCACCATTGTTTTGCTTCTGCTGGTGGCCACCTGCCTTGAAGGCATTGGCGTGCTTGACCACCGCTGACTTAAAGTCAGGATCACCATTGATCTGAGAAGTTGAGCCATCAGAAAGAACCATATTGCCCTGTCCTTCATCCAATCCGGCCATCGCATAATCCTTGGATTCACCAGCACCATAGAAGTGCGGATCAACAAGTGTCTCGGCAGTAAAGCCTTCATCGGTGTGGTCCTTGTACCCGTCAAAAGCAGCCTTATTCACAGCCATAACAGCTTCGCCGCGCCAGTCGTTGCCGTACATTTCAGTACCGCCGTATCTCCAGCCGCCACCCCAGCCATCGCCATGACCGAACTTGCGCAGGTACTCGGTGGTATTTACACCGCCAGTAGTGGCAAAGTTGCGGGTATTGGCAATGATGGTTTCGGGTTGCAGAGCATCTGCTCCCTGCCCCATGGCGTAGCTCAAGCGGTTGGGATCAATCCAGGACCCGTGTGAACCGCTGCCTCTGCCACGATATTGCTCCCAGCCGTAAAGCTTGAGATCATGCTCGCCACTACCAAATGAACGGCGTTGGTTGTTAGCATTGGCCTTGGCATCAGAGGGTGAAGACAAAGCAGCCGAGCTTTGCAGGGAATCCACATACGAAAACCCACGGAACCAACCGCAAATCTGATATGGGTTCTGCCAGTCGCGCCAACCTTTTGCCTTTAGGAGATTATTATTACGAACGGCCATTTCCGGGTCGTCCAAATGGAAGTAACCGTTGGCATCAGTGGCATAACTCTGGTAAGCCTTGCCGAGTTGGCTGAGTTTACTCGCACATTTGATGCGATTCGCCTTCTTCTTGGCTTTGGCTAGGGTGGGAAGCAGCATGCTGGCCAGAATGCCAATAATGGCAATGACCACCAAGAGCTCAATAAGAGTGAAACCGGCCTTAAATGTAGGTACCAGCTTCCGAATATCTTTCATCGATTTCATGGTTTTTTCTCCTGTCTATTGGGTTTTTGGCCTCTCTGCGTGAATCTCACTCATATTTTGTGCAATTTTCACTCAAATTAACCAAGTTTATCTGAGTTTTCAGGGTTATCCTGAGTCACCCAAACACTATACCCACCCATCGCATACAATGTGCCAAAAAATGGATTTGAAGGAAGTTGTGTGAAAAACTTGTCCCCCAGAACCACTAATTTTGGGGAGATAGCGACTCTGGAAGGACAATATCGGGCATGGTTCTGGGCATCAACCAAGCGCTAACCGCACTCACCATTGTCGGTAAAGAATCAGGGTCAGTCTCCGGATCGAATACATGATCGCAATCCTTGATTTCCAATAGGTCCTTGGGATCGTTGGCTAGGGAAAAAATCTCGCGGGATTCCTCAATTGGCACCACATCATCAACTATTCCGTGTACCAGAAACCACGGGACTTTTACCTGGCTTCCCAGATCCAATATACTGTCGATAGAATTCATATCATCGACAAAGGTTTGTGATAACGGACATTCCTCTTTGCCCCACATATAACCCTCACCTGGAGTTTCCTCGCCGAATTCTACTTCGGCAAACTTCTTGGTGTGCACCATTCCTGCTAGGGAGACGAGAAGCTCAATTCGAGGGTCGGCTGCCGCGCGTTTTACTCCGACTGCACCACCCATGCTATGCCCAATATATACGATTCGACGACCCTGCCCATGGACCGCATCCATGACTGCCCCTAAATCCTCCACTTCCTTGGTAATACATGAATCCTCAAATCGACCTTCTGAAGCCCCGTTGCCTGAAAAAGAAAATCGCAAAGCTGGAACACCTGCCATTGCCAGACCTGTTGCAAGGGCAACAACAAAGGGCCGGTCTTTATTGGCGGTCACCCCATGGCCAATGATTACCGTAAAGGGGCTTTCACCTGTCGCAGCGTGAAAACAATAGTCTAGCTTCTCCCCTTGCGCGTTTCGAATCTCCGCGTCCATCGGTGCACCTTATGACTCAAAACCGGTTATTTTGCGAGCATTTTTCCCTTTGCCACCATGATCGGCAATATTGTTGTATTTAACTGATATAAAATCGGCCGGAGCCTCTCTTCTTAAGGTTTAAAGGAACTGTCCTCTTCATCTTCACACGACATTTCATAATACACTTGTGAGCCAAGGCGAATCTCATACGCTTGAGAGATGAGTGCATCCCGCCGTGATTTCCTCAAGACCTCCGCCACCGCATTTGCTGCTGCCAGCGTTGCCAAAGCCGCGCCTTCACCCCAGTCTGATCTCATTAAAAGAGAGAACGCCCGTCCCGGCACGCGCGATTGGCAACTCACGCGCGTGCGACCCAATGGTTACAACACACCGGCTATTGAGGGCTACTGCTCACGGCAGTCAGTGAAGGCAGGCGAAAGTATTGACGTGATGGTGAGCACGAATCCCGCATCACAGTTCACTTTGGAAATTTTCCGCATGGGCTACTACGAAGGCAGAGGGGCGCGACTCATGAGCTCACTGGGACCGCTAAAAGGCAAACCGCAACCCAACCCGCCCACCAGTGAAAATCGCCTGCGCCAGTGCCAATGGGAACCGGCCACCACAATAAAGATCCCGTCTGACTGGCCAAGTGGCGTTTATCTCGGGCGGCTCACCACCGTACCGGAGAAGCGCAACAAACCCTACTGGCAAAGCTACGTCATCTTCATTGTGCGCGATGAGCGGCCGGCTGATTTCCTTTTTCAATGCAGCGACAACACCTGGCAGGCGTACAACAAATGGCCCGATAACTACTCACTCTATACCGACCCACGCGGCGCGCACGCGGTGGATGTGTCCGTCAGCTTCGATCGGCCTTACGCAAAGTACGCGCAAATTTTCGAACACCCGCTTTCGGTTGGCTCGGGCGAATTTCTCCTCTGGGAATATCCGCTGGCCTACTGGATGGAAAAGCACGGCTACAATGTCACCTACTGTTCCAATAGCGACTGCCTCGACGCCAATCAAATCACCCGCTGCAAAACCTTCCTCAGCATCGGCCACGACGAATATTGGGATGTGCGCCAATACCACGCCCTCAAGA
>CAZAIZ010000081.1:0-6778 GCA_964485275.1 uncultured Pedosphaera sp. | reverse complement strand
TTTTAATCGGCGAACGAACCGCTGAGGAAATCAAACTAAAAATCGGCTCGGCCTTTCCGCTTGAGGATGAATTGACTATGGATGTCAAAGGCCGAGACTTAAGCCAAGGACTGCCGCGCACACTGAGCGCACGGTCAGAGGAAATCCGTGACGCACTCAAGGAGCCGCTAACAGCGATTCTTGAGTCGATCCGTCAAATCCTTGAACAATGCCCGCCGGAACTCTCTGGCGATCTAGTTGATCGAGGAATTGTTCTGGCTGGAGGAGGAGCACTCCTTCGAGGCATCGACCGGCTGGTGGCCAAAGAAACCCAACTGCCTGTAACCATAGCAGAAGACCCTCTTATTTCCGTAGCCAACGGTGCAGGAAAGGTCCTCCAAAATATTGATTACTGGCGCAATGCTGCTGCCACCGCATGATTTTTCCCCTCACTTTCGTTCGCCCGGATCAACCGGGTAAATGAGCAAACGCCCATATCTTATTGCGACAGCCGCCGTAGCACTACTCGCGCTGATCTGTTTTACCCTCTCGCCAGAGGGTTCGGCACAAGCCAAACGGGTGTTTGGCAGCTTCTATTCCCCCTTGTTTTCAGCGCAAAAAACCGCTCAAACAACAGGTAAATATCTGACCAACCAAACCACGCCCCGCGAGGCGCTACTGAGGGAAAATAGAGAATTAAAACGCCAAAATGACATCCTAGAGCTAAAACTCGAGCAACTCTACACCTTGTCACATGAAAATCACAGCTTGCGCCAGCAACTTAAGATGCAACCTAAACACGAATGGAACCCCCGCCTCACACGGATCATTGGACGAGACCCTTCTAACTGGTGGCGATCGATCCAGATCGACTTGGGTTCCGTTGATGGTGTCAGAACAGATATGCCAGTGATGGCCAATGGCGGGCTAATAGGTCGAGTTCAAGAAGTTTATCTACATCGCTCACGAGTAGCCCTGCTGGGTGATCCCATTTGCCGCATTTCGGCAACCATCGAGGAAACCGGAGAGAGTGGAATCCTCTCCTCCACCGGGGGAACGGTCTTCGATCCAACCCTGGCAGAGCTATTGTACCTGCCCACCGGCACGAAAGCTCGAGTTGGCGACAAAATCTATACCAGCGGATTCGGAGAGGTTTTCCCTAGGGGGATCCATATCGGGAAAATCCTTGCAGTAGAGAACACTTCTGGAAAGCTCACAACCAAAGCCAGCGTGAAACTCGCAATCAATCCCTCTCTAATTAATGAAGTTTGGGTGCTAATGCCATGAAATCATTCCTGACCCTTACGATATTATTGACCGCATTGATCACTACCTATGCGGCGTCAGTCTGGAGCCTGCCCAAACAGATTCTGGGAACCCAGCTGGATCCGCTTCCCGCCCTGGTGCTCGTAATTGCCCTCCGCACTCCCATTACTACAATTGCAGCGCTTGCAATCTTTGCCTCCCTAACCCAAAGCGCCCTTTCATCCAACCCATTGGGAATCTCTCTACTGCCGCTCTATACATTGGGATTCATAGTTCACATCAATTCCCACAATCTATCATACCACCACATAGGTACCCGTTTTGCCCTGGGAGCTGCAGCCGGAGCAGTAATCCCTCTAATGTCTTTGGTATTGCTAATCTTAATCAACAAAGAGCCCTTGATCGGATGGTTCTCCCTTTGGCAGTGGGCCGTTGGCATTATAACCAGCGGCCTCATGGCGCTGATTTTTTTCCCACTAGTAGAGTGGCTCGACAAGTCAGTTGAAGAGCAACCCCTCGCCGCACCCTTTGACACCACAACGAAAATAGTCCGACACCGCCGATTCCATGAATAACGCACAATCACTCCGAGAAAGGGATCATCGTGTTTTTACTATAGGGGCTATAATTCTCATCGGCATTGTATTGCTTTTAGCAGGCCTATGGTACGTGCAAGTGGCAACTGCACTTGTCTACATCGAGGATCAGGAAGTCCAGTCGATGAGAACCGTGCGAGTACCTTCAGTCCGAGGCAGCATCCTAGATATTCATGGCCGGCCTCTGGCACAAGACAAACCTACTTTTGTGATTAACGCCTACCTGGAGGAGTTACGACATCACTTCAGGGAAGAATGGAGAAACAGTCAACCCGAGCGCAAACTGAGCGCGCCGGATAGTGCCCAGTTAGAAATCGCCGTCCGCCACCGCGTGATAAGTCGCTTCACTGATCAGTTAAGACTCAGCCAACCCATCAATGTTACACCAAAACAATTGCAGGTGCATTTCATTGAGCAACGAGCTCTCCCGCTACCGATTATTAGTGATTTGACCCAGACAAACGTTGCCCGGTTTTCCGAAAACAGCTGGAAAGTACCCGGACTGGAGCTCGAGGTGACTCCCAAAAGGTATTACCCTTCACTTTCAGTTGCACATATTGTCGGGCATTTAAAACGCAAAAACCACAGCGACGACGGAATTATTCAATACAACTACCATCTTCCAGACTACGAAGGGAAGCTGGGTGTAGAAAAGACCTTTGACCATCACTTATCTGGACAACCCGGAACCCGCGCAGTTCAAGTCAACAACCTGGGCTACCGACAGAATGAATCAATGCCGGTGCCCTCTCAGACAGGAAGCAACATCTTTCTGACACTGGACCGCACCATCCAAGAAAGAACAATGAATGCCCTGGAGAGAGGCCTTAGCAAAACTGGAGCCAAAGCTGGAGCGGCAATTGTGATGGCAGTGAATAGCGGTGATATTACTGCGATGGTGTCTAGCCCGGTCTTTGACCCAAACCAATTCACCCCGGGAATTAGCCACCGCCAATGGAACTACTACCTAACCAATCGCCCCTCCGCCCTCCTTTTCCGGGCTACTCAGGAACGCTACCCTCCAGGTTCAATTTTTAAGATCATCTCCGGCCTTGCCCTTCTGGAAACCGGATTGGACCCAGCAAAACACATACAATGCCAAGGCAGTTACCGCATCGGACGCCGAACGATAAATTGTACTGCAAACCCCGGCCTCTATGACTTCAAGCGTGCATTCAAGCATTCATGCAACTCCTACTATATCCATCATGCAATCTCGCAAGAACATGGGATTAGGCATATAATCAAAATGGGTAAACAATTCCACCTTGGGGAACTTGCTGGCCTTCTTCCAGGACAGGAAACAGCCGGCCAATTCCCCTCCCTAAAAGATATCAGTCGAGGCTGGAGCGATGGAGACACCGCCAACCTATCATTTGGCCAAGGCCCCATTACGGTCACTCCATTACAGATGGCATCTATGACCGCGGCCGTAGCAAATGGCGGCACATTTTACCACCCACGAATAATTGACCGGATTACTCCATCGAATACAAAAAACAACAAATCACCTATTACTTTTCCACAATCTGTCATACGCAGCCAATTGTTTGTGCGCGCGAAAAACTTGGAAATAATTAGAGAAGCGATGCATGCGGATGTTTTCGACCCTGACGGCACAGGTCACACTGCTCGCATTGAAGGATATAATATATGCGGAAAAACGGGAACCGCCCAAGCAGGACGCGGGAAAAAGATTACCTGGTTCACTTCTTTTGCCCCGTACAAACAGCCGGAGTACACCGTAGTAGTTATGGTGGAAAACGGAATTTCGGGAGGCAAAACCTGCGCGCCCATAGCCAAGGAAATCTACGAAGCGCTTATTTTTCGCGATAAGAAAACTAACGTCGCGCAAAACTAAATGAATTTTATTGCCCAACTAATCCCCTGGAGCCGCCTGGACAAAATCCTTCTCCTCGCGCTTGCAGGATTAATGACCTTAGGAATTCTATTTATTTATAGTGCCTCCTACAACAACGAACTGTTTTCATCTAACTCAACTATTCGCCAACCATTTGTAAAGCAGGCAATATCTTATACTATCGGAATAGTCATTGCGTTTATTATTTGCCTGAAAGATTACAATCAACTGTCCCGATGGGCGTATGTTTTTTATTGGCTGAACATCCTAATGCTGGTCTTGGTGTTGATCCCAGAAATCGGCACCGACCGTAATGGCGCCCGACGTTGGTTTGACTTGGGACCCGCAGATTTCCAGCCATCAGAAATGGCAAAAGTCGCATTTATTCTTGCGATGGCTCAATTTCTGAGCCGCCCACGTATTGAATTAGGCGAACCAAAAGTGTTATATCAGGGAATATGCATCGCCTTAATACCTTTCGGGCTTATTTTACTGGAACCAGACCTTGGCTCTTCGTTAATGATTCTGCCAGCAGCCCTAGCCATGATGTATGTAGCTGGTGTCCCAACAGGGTTCGTCAGAAAACTTATCGTAGGCTCTCTTCTAATTACAGGCCTGTCACTAGTATATGTTTTTTATATCCCCACAAACTGGAAACCGATTGAACTCCCTGACCATCAAAAACGCAGGTTAATGGTATATTTTGGGGCAGATTATGCAAAACAATACACTGGACCCAATCCGACCAAGTCGGAAATACGTGAAGCAAGGGCGCTGCAGAGAAGAGATTCCTACAATGTAGAGCAAGCCATGATTTCAGTTGGATCCGGAGGCTTGACCGGAAAAGGTTGGACAAAAGGAATCCAAAACACCTATGGCTACCTTCCGCGAGGCGTTGCTAATAACGACTTTATTTTCTCCGTCATTGCCGAAGAAAGTGGATTTGTGGGCAGTACAATGGTCATAATTTTATACGGAGCCATAATTGTAACCGGCCTAATAACAGCTAACAGATGCAGAGACAGACTTGGCCGCATCATATCAATAGGAATAGTAACAATGTTGTTCTGCCATGTGTTTGTTAATGTTGGCATGAACATACGCATGGTGCCGGTTACGGGACTCCCATTGCCTTTACTCAGCTACGGAGGATCATCAGTGGTTTGCTCACTAATGACCTTGGGACTGCTGCAAAACGTGAGGATTTATCAAAAAACAATTTAAACACAATGAGTAACAATAATTTTGGAAAACGCAAAAAAACCCAAAGCTTCCGACCATCCGGGGGCATGCGGAACAAGATAAATACAAAAGAAGCGGCAGAAAACGGCCGGGAAGACATAGAAAATAGCCGCATGTTAAACGAGCCGGTCTATGAACGTCCTAGAGAAGCTGAAATCCTTAGGGCCGAAAATAAAGCTTTCGGCATAAAAAACGAAGTCGATAAAAAGCCCACTTCTGCAAAAAACCCCGAGCCACGGGAACAAAAAGAAGGAAAAGGAATTATCGGAGCAGTCAAAAAGTTTATCCGTAAACTTTTACCCAAAAAACCATCCGGCAAAGAAATTATAATTAGCGCCGAAAGCCTTGAAACACGCGTTGGCATCATGCAATCAGGCCAGCTAGAAGACTTCACTATGGAGCGCAACAATGACGAGCGCATAGTAGCTAGCATCTACAAGGGTAAAGTAAGGAATTTGGAGGACAGGCTTGAAGCAGCATTTGTGGATATTGGCATCGAAAAAAATGCATTCCTGCACTACTGGGATATTTTGCCGGCAAACTTAGAGAAACAATATGAGGTCATCGAACGTAAAGGCAAACGCCGGAAGACACCCAGAATATCTAAAAAAGATATCCCAAAAAAATATCCTGCAGGTAGCGAAATAATACTCCAAATACAGAAGGGCCCCATTGGAACAAAAGGACCCCGCGCCACAACTCACCTTTCAATTCCCGGCCGTTTTCTGGTCCTTTTACCCTTCTCCGACCAGCTTGGAATATCCAAAAAAATACACGACCCCAAGGAACGCAAACGCCTAAAAGGAATACTTCAGTCACTGGACATACCGGACAACATGGGAGCCATCCTTAGGACTGCCGGCGAAGGTAAAACTCAAAGGTATTTTATCCGCGATCTGGCAATGCTTATGGACCAATGGCGAGGGGTAAAAGATCGCATTGATAATGCACCTGCTCCAACTTGTGTGTTTCGCGAACCGGATCTTATTGAACGTACTGTCCGTGACTTTCTCACTGAAGATGTTGACAGAATCTTAATAGACAACCGGACTGCGCATGAGCGCATGCAGGATCTTGTTGGAAAAATATCAAAACAATCAAAGAAAAAAATCCAACATTACAATGAGATTCAACCCATTTTTGACAAACATGGTATCAGCCAGCAACTAGAACAGGCGTTTTCGAGAAAAGTTAACCTGAAGAGCGGAGGCGCTTTGGTGATCGATGAAACCGAAGCTCTGGTTGCCATCGACGTAAATACCGGAAGCCACAAAGGTGGGGGCAAGGACCAAGGCAGCACCATTCTGAAGGTTAACATGGAAGCGGCTGAGGAAGTTTGTCGTCAACTTAAGTTACGCAACATGGGAGGGCTTATTGTGATTGATTTTATTGATATGAAACAGCGACGCGACCGCGACAAAGTAATGAATAAAGTCAAAGAATGCCTCCGAAAAGACAAAGCCAGAACCCATGTGCTTCCTATATCCCAACTGGGGCTCATGGAAATGACCCGTCAACGTCACTCAGAAAGCGTCCAATCGACATTCCACGACGAGTGCCACTATTGCAATGGCCGTGGTAATATAAAGAGCCCTATAACCATGAGTGTTGAGATCCAGCGCAAACTCACCGAAATCCTTAAGGCGCGAGAATCGGATGATTCAGACTTCATTTTACGTGTAGTAGTAAACCCCAATGTATTGGACCGACTCCGTCGTGAAGACGAAGATTTAATCATCAATTTCGAGAAAAAATATCTGGTAAAGCTAGAGTTCCGGGCCGACACCTCATTTCACGCTGAACAATTTAAAATTTTTGATGGCACCAACAATCG
>CAZAIZ010000080.1:0-6816 GCA_964485275.1 uncultured Pedosphaera sp. | reverse complement strand
GACACAAGTCCATCACCAATACTCAGAATCGTGTAGGTTTGCAGTGCTTGCGTCACTTCCATGTTACGCTGCAACACCCCAATTCCAATACCGCCGACGATATTCACCAGCGTAATGATTATGCCTGCAATAGCATCACCACGCACAAACTTGCTGGCACCGTCCATCGAGCCATAAAAGTCAGCCTCCTTGGAAAGAACATCACGTCGTTTACGTGCCTGATCTTCCTTGATGAGCCCTGCATTCAACTCAGCATCGATTGCCATTTGCTTGCCGGGCATGGCATCCAAGGTAAAACGCGCTGCCACTTCTGCGATTCGGCCCGCCCCCTTGGTGATCACAACAAAGTTTATCACCGTGAGAATAATAAACACCACAAACCCAACGACGTAATTGTTTTGAACGACTACCTCGCCAAACTTCTGAATGATTTGACCGGCTTGTGCTTCTCCCAAAATCAAACGAGTGGTGGCAATGTTCAACCCTAGTCTGAACAAAGTGACTATAAGCAACAGTGTTGGAAAACTGGTGAATTCAGAAGGGTCTCGTATGTAGATGATGACCAGCATCACCATCAGTCCTGAGGAGATACTCAAGGCGAGCATCATGTCCAGCATCCAGGGGCGCATCGGGAGAACCATGCACATCAGCACCCCAAACACGAAAGCCACGAGACCCAGTTCGGACCACTGTGATGCGGGTTTGACTTTAGCCGCACTCATGGGCGTATTCGATCTCCCTTCGGCCGAGAACCCAACGGCGAATTAATAACCATCGATTGAATATCCATCATATCTCGCTTCCATGCGGGACAACTAAAACGGAGCAAAAATGATGCCATTAATGACCCTTTTTTGGGGGAGTTTCGGGTTTTTTGAAATAAATAAGTCATTATGCGCTTACCTGCTGACCACGTTTGTAGTATTTGTAACGGTTGGTGCGGTAGACGTAAGCGAGAATTTCGGCCACCGCCGCATATAAATCAGGAATAATCTCCTTCCCCACTTTGCAGTTCTTGAATAATAGCCTAGCAACAGGCTTGTTTTCCACAATCGGAACCTCATTCTTCCGGGCAATCTCACGAATGCGTAGAGCATTGTAGCGCGCCCCCTTGGCCACCACTCGTGGAGCCCCCATTGCTTCACGATCATACTTCAGGGCAATTGCCAAATGCGTGGGGTTGGTAACGATCACGTCTGCCTGAGGAACCTCCGTATTTAAGGTTTCCATCAACATTTGCCGCCGGCGTCGCCGTAATTCGCCCTTAACCTGAAGGTTACCTTCAACCTGCTTCCCTTCATCCTTTACCTCCTGCTTAGTCATCTTGCTGTCTTCTTCATTTTTCCAATGTTGATAAGCATAGTCACAGGCTGCAATAACCACCATGCCCGCAATTACACGGACACCCACGGTCTGGGCTGTGTCTCCCATGAAGGCAAGCAAATGCAACAGATCCGTAGCGGTATAAAATACCGGATCATCCAAAACCCCCTTCAAAGCTGGATAGGTAAATCCAAAAATCACCACAAATTTCATTAGACTTACAACCAGTTTGGCCACGGACTGGCTACTAAAAATACGCTTAAACCCACTAAGCGGGTTCAACTTATCGAATTTTGGTTCGATCGCCTTGGGTGAAGGTCGAAACCGGCTTTGTGAACCTGAACCAAATAAACCAGCCAAAAACCCGGCAACCATGACCGGTAAAATCAATGTTCCAGCAGTGATAAAGAACTGACCAAATATACCCTGCCATGATTCAGGCGTAACGCGAATGGTCCCTAGTTGTTGAAAAGTACCAATCATGTAGATACGAAAGGTTTCCACAATCTTCGGGGCCATTATCGTTAATATCAACAGAGCCGCCACCAGGAGGACCAGTGTCTGGATCTCCTGACTTCGCGCAAATTGACCCTGCTCCATCAGCTCTTGGAGCTTCTTTGGGGTTGGCATTTCCGTCTTTTCCTGGCCGGATTCGCTTTCTGCCATCGCCTAAACTCCTCCTCCCAATAACCGTGCCACGATTACAAAGTCATTGGGCAATTGTTTTAAGTAGCCAGATATTTCCCGTGCCGCCAAGGAGAGGGTAAATCCAAACAAGAAAACACCCACTAACGGTTGCAACGAAAATCTAAACATGAATACATTCATTTGGGGTATGGTTCGGGCCAGAACCATCATCAAAAGGTTTAACACAATACTTACGGCGATGACCGGTGCCGCAATCCGCAGGGCCACCAAAAACGTCCGGGCACACAACATTGTGACGTGATCAAAAAGAGTGCTGGAAAGTGTGCCACCTCCAATTGGGAGAGCTTCGTAGGATTGCTGAAATCCTGCCAGCAATTCAAAATGTATATCCAATGAAAAGATCAGCATCACCGTCATCATTTGCAACATCACCGAGGGTGTAGGGGACGGTGTCGTAGCACCCGGGGCAATCATACTCGAAAGTTGCAACCCCAATTCGGTTCCGATGTAGTGACCGGCCAGACCAACGGAAAACATAATTAGCTGGACCACAAAGCCGAGCATCAACCCATAAAAAACCTCCTGCCCAACAACCCCAATTGCCCCTATTAGGTTACCAGCAACCAAGTCCGGCGGTAACTCCACCCCAGGCATGGAAAGCATGGCTAAAAAACCTGCCAATGCGATCCTCAGCCTTTTAGGCATGGCTACCGCGGAAAAAATCGGGAAAACTGCCAGCATCGCCCCAGCTCGAACAAAAACCAAAAACCACGTTAGAAATAACTCCGCCACTTTGAGGCCTTTTTCGCACTACATAACCATGGAAGGTATCTTTTCGAATATCCCTGTTGTAAAATCCATTAGAGTGCGAACGATCCATGGCATGATAAAAAACAGTAAGGCCGTAACCGCCAGTGCCTTGGGAACAAAGGTCAGCGTTTGTTCCTGCAACGAAGTCACTGCCTGAAAAAGACTCACCAAGAGGCCAACTGCCATCCCCATAAGCAGCAGGGGTGCTGAAATCATCATAATGTGGGCCATCAAACCCTTCATAATTTCCACGACGTAATCTGGACTCATAAGCTTCCCTTTCTTTTACATGCCAAAACTCAAAGCGAGCGAACGAACAATCAACGTCCACCCGTCCACTAGTACAAATAGGAGTATCTTTAGCGGCATAGAAATCGTCACTGGCGGCAGGAACAATAACCCTAGACTCATCAGTACGATTGCCACCACGAAATCGATAAGAATAAATGGGATAAACAAAAGAAAACCCATCTGGAATCCCGTTCGCAATTCACTCAAGACGAATCCTGGTATCACGACACTCAGTGGTAAATCCTCCACCTTGGTGGGCCCCATTTTTGCGAGCCCGACAAAAAACTCCACGTCTTTCGGACGAGCCTGTCGCAACATAAAGTCCTTCGCGTGTCCCTTGGTCACTTCAAGAGCCCTCCCGCCGGTGATCGACCCCGCCGAATACGGCTTAATTGCATCAGCATCAATCCGTTGGTACACCGGCTGCATAATAAAGAATGTCAAAAACAGGGCGAATCCAACCATGATTTGATTGGCTGGAACACCCTGCAACCCAAGAGCGTTACGAAGGAAGGAAAAGACGATAATGATCCGAGTAAATGAAGTCATTAACATCACAAGCGAAGGGGCCACTGCCAGTAATGTAATCAGAAAAAGAATTCGAATCGCCACGTCAATTCGCTGAGGCTCCTCAGGCAAATTCATGCCAATATTAAAGTTAAAAGCATTGGTGTTCGACCCTCCGGTCTGAGCCATCAGTCCATTTGTTGTAAATACCAATACCAACATCAAGATCCAACCCCAGCTGGAACGAGAATGTTCAACCACTTTTGTTTTATTTTTTGTCGTGGTGCTCATCCCTTGCGCTCCAGTAGGGTTTTTAATTTTCCGGCAAAGCTGCCGGGACTAAATTTTTCTGCCGGACCATTAATCTCCTGACCCGGCTCATTTAATTTTTCAAGATCGGTCAGGTAATTGGTGCCAGCAGGCGAATCGGCAATCAGGAAACGTTTGGAACCATACTCCACAACATGCAAAGCATGCCTTGATCCAAGTAAACGCGTTTCGATTACATTCAAATGAGAGGATTGAGCGGGAACCAAACCGAACATACGGCTTTTACGAAACCACCAGGTTCCTCCCAAAATAATCGCAACTACAATTAGGAGGGCACCTAATATCCTAAACATGACCTCCATGAGGCTTACAGGCTGTGACTCAATCATCGCTGGAGAGCCCGACTCCATCCCATATATTTTTTGGGTAGCGGCCGATTCAAACACCGGTTTACCCGAAGTTTCTAACTTTTCCGTTTCTGAGACAGGTTCAGGAGTGGTTGAATTGTCATCGGCCCAGACTGAGAGGGCAAAGAAGTAGCCCAAGATCATTAATGTCAGCCATCCTTGGCGTGTGCGATTTAGTTTCATATTCAACCCTTTTGGGCTTGGTGCATTCCGTTGCCGCTGGCCACGCTGGGCCTGCCTTCCGTGGCAGCTCCTCGCACCCGAGGGACCCGGCAAAAAATGCCAACAACACCTTACAAAGCATTAAGTATGCCAGATATCTGAATATGAAAATGTTTCCTGTTTAATGAAAAACAGAAAAATAAATGAAAATTATTAATTATAAAAACCCTATTTTAACTGGATTTTGCTATAATCTCCTTAATTCTAATCCCGAAATTTTCTTCTGCAACCACAACCTCACCACGTGCTACCAGTTTATGATTCACAAAAACATCCACGTTGGCATTGGCTGACTGGTCAAGTTGCACTACTGCCCCAATATCAAGATCGAGCAGCTCCTGCATCGTCATCTTACAGTTCCCCAGTTCAGCAGTAAGCTTCACTGGCACATCAAGAAGAAAATCCAAATTTTGAGTCGGACCGACTCCTGTATCCTTCGCTGAAGTAGCACTCTCTAACGGAGTCGGCTCGACGGTCTCCGTCTTGGCTTCATTGGTTTCGCTGACTTCCGAGCTCTCAACTGTTTCCTGTATTTCTTCTTCAGCCATATAGTTTCCCTCCATTAATGTTTAAATCGCTCGTTAATTTGTATGGCGGCTTTTTCATCCAGGCTACCAAGCCGGCCGACGAATTTAGTATCACCGCCTAATCGCATTTCCACTTGGCTTAATTTTTTTGGATCCAATGGAATGATATCGCCTTCTTTCAACTTTAATAAATCCCGAGCCGTTACACTAAGTTCGCTCCACTGTGCGGTAATTGGCACCCTCACATTGTCGTAAGCAGTATTCCAACTCACCTTAGAAACCCAAGACTCTTCCTCTTGTTCTTCATCTGTTTGTGTAGCAGTTTGTTGCGCAATATTTCGAAGTAAAGGATCTAGTCCGCGCACGGGAAGAAGCATCTGCATTTCATCCATGCAATCACCCACATCGGCACTAATACAAATGTGATAAAATGTCTCATCTTCGCCTGAACATGGGATGTGTAATGGATCCTCCTCATGACCTAGCAGGGTAACACGGAGCGGCTCATCAAATTTCCAGTATTTTACCCATTCACGCAACGTTAGCTGAGCAATCTGGTCGATCATCGCCGATTCAACCTCCCGAATCACTCGTTCCGGGTTCACTGCAAAACCTTTCCCCCCAAGCATCCGGTCAGCCATCGTTAACCCGAGGTGCTTGGAAATATCCAAAGCACCAATTGCGTCCAAGGGTTGAATACGAAACAGAATAAGATGGCGCTTGCCAGTGTATTCCTTGGCGAAACGGCGGAGGTCCAAAATCTCCAGAGAAGCCTGGTCCATACCGAATTCTGTCCTTAAAAACAGTGACATTCGTGCAGCCAAGGAGCGAATCAACACTTCATTTAATTGACGAAACCGGTGGACTTCAGTCGAAGAAAGGGCCGCTTTTTTTCCAACGGTAAAAGCGCGAATCATGCTGGCAGGCACTCCTACCTTTTCGCCACTGGGGCGGTGAACCAAGATGGATTCTTCGGGCGCACCCGAGTCAGGATTTTCGGCACCATCGCTCGACGGATCTTCGGCAAAAGCCGAAGTCAATCCTCCCAAAGGAGTTGTAAGATCCTTGAACAGGGTCACGTTATTACTATTATCCAGCGGTGCCATTCGAGTTTACCTACTGCATGATCCATTTGGACACAATCAACTCCTTGATAGGATGCTTTTCTCCTAATTTTTCCTGATACGCCAGTTTTAACGTGTGTTTTAGTCGTTCTTTGGTGGCAGGGTCTGCGAGAGATTGTGCCGATTGGGCAGAAAGTGTTTCCACGGTAACTGCCTGCAACAGTTGAGTGCTTTTTAGGACTTGGGCGGGAAACTTTTTGTCTTCAACATCTTTACGCAGAAGAAATATTTCCACGAGCAGATAACGTGTTCCGCCGGAGCCAGCCGGGTTAATAACAATATTTTCGCCTTCCGGAACTATAGGCTCAGGCTTCTTGGGGTCATCCTCTTCGGTTCCGGCCGTATCACCTTCTTCTTTATCACCTTCGCCTTCGTGACTTTCACCTTCTCCACCATGGCCACCATCTTCCTTGCCATGACCACCATCTTCCTTGCCATGACCACCATCTTCCTTGCCATGGGCACCCGTGCTATTTCCATCGTGATGCGAAGCATCGGCTATCGCTTTACTAATTTGTCCGGGCAGGATCACCGTCACCATAACACCAACTCCCACAACAGTAATCACCGCTGAAAGCAACATAGGCACTAACACGCTGGGAGCCTTGGGCTCAGCACCCGCCGCCTCGGCCCCCGCCTCTACGGCCTCTGTTGCTTCAGCATTCTGTTCCTGGTTTTGTGCTTCTT